>JBEDNI010000001.1:0-32544 GCA_041170685.1 Bacteroidota bacterium
CCCTTGATATCGGCTCACAAACACTAAACTTGTCTGCCGGTATTTCTCGCACCGCGGGCACTATAGCTGCATCTTCCGGCACCTTGGTATTTACAAACACCACTGCTCAAACTTTGCCATCTTCATTGTTTTCAAGCAATATAAATAACCTGACATTAAATGGCAGTGGAGGTATAATCTTGGGCAATGCATCAACATTAACAGGCACATTGACCCTCACGTCTGGTGTGCTCACTACCACATCATCCAATTTGCTTACCTTGGCTTCAGGAGCAAGTGTTTCCGGTGTTTCCAACAGCTCTTTTGTGCATGGTCCGGTAAAAAAAGTAGGCAACACGGACTTTACTTTTCCTGTGGGGTCCATCGGCACCGGGTATCAACCGATACAAATAACCAACTTTGCAGGCACTACGTCATCAACAGACGCTTTTACCGCAGAATATAAGCGAAGTTCTGCCGCAGGTGTGGGTACCAATATCAATAGTCCTGTTAACAGGGTTTCTTTTTGTGAATATTGGCAGCTAGACCGAACCACCGGTACTCCCACAGTAGATGTAACCCTCCATTTCAACACCAATAGCGGCTGTGGCGGTGGTGTGCCCGCAGATTACCTTGCCGGAAACAGTGGCCTGCTCTCCGAACTGAGGGTTTGCCGCTGGGACGGGACACAGTGGGTAAACTATAGCACTTCATATACTGGAACAGCACCCAATGTGACATTAACAGCCACTGGGATCAGCTCTTTTAGCCCTTTTACCGTGGGATCCACGGGTTTGGCGCCGCTACCACTGAAATTGCTCTCTTTCAACGGTGTTAAAAAAGATGGAAAGGTATATCTCAACTGGACAACACTGGATGAAACCAACATGAAATCTATCGTTTTACAGAGCAGTTCAGATGGTGAAATTGTCGAAAAAGTAACAGAATTACTGGCCCAAAACACCTTGCACAACCTTTACACATTCACAGATACTTCTGATATGATGAAAAGAACGTATCAATCACAAAACCACCGTTACTACCGACTTGAATTTGTTAATCTGGATCAGAGTGTCGAACAATCATCATGGATCAGTGTAACCGACAACGAGTTGATTAAGATTAAGCCTCAATTTAGGGTTTATCCCAATCCGGCTAGCGGCAATGGATTTAATATTTACCCCACTAATTCAAGTTGTTCTTTTGCAACCATAAGGCTAATAGACAATGCGGGTAAATTGATATTACAGCAAAAGATAAATTTTAAAAATCCATATAAGGTTCCTGTCGATGGCTTAAAAACTGGGCTGTATACCTTAATGATAATTTTATCCGATGGTTCTGTTGAAAACCATAAAATAATCATTCAGCCTTAACCTTAATCTCAGTAAATTTGCGTTGTGCGTCAGCTCTTGCTACTTTCTTTTTTTTGTGTTTGTGTTAGCAAGATGATAGCCCAGCCCTGCAAATCTATTCGAAACAGCTCCAAAGCACTTACTTCAAAATGCGTTAAAATTCGCTCCATCCTGGTAGATGCCTGTGGCAATCCAGAAGGAGAAAATGAAATTGTTCTGTTTGAAACCGGTAAAAATCCGGTCTCTATGGCATCCATCAGTGTGAAATGGGCCAACACTACGAATAAGTGGCTGGGGCTAACCCAATCAACGGCTACAGCGGCGTTGGTTTCGGATATCAACGCCACCATTACCGGCTGCGGAAAACTGCTGGAGCCCTCTGGTTTTACCATACCTGCCAACAAAAAGGTATATTTATTTACTTCCACCAATTTTATTGTTGGTTCCAATCAGTTCACCAATCTATCGGATACAGCATATGCTATTTTTCAGCGGGCTGGCAATACCGCAGGGCATTTTGCCAATTATTCAACGCCATCCGGTTTGCGCACAACCATACTTTCAATATTGGGTTACTGCAGTGATACTGCTGTGTACGATAAAGTGAAAATGGTGAAGCAGAATGGCAATGTGGGCGCTGAAGATGGAGGTTATGTCAGTTTTGACAGTGCAGGTAATCCAAGTTATCTTAATGATGGTTGCAGTGCGCCGGTAGATCCGCTTAAAGTAACTGCTTCTACCCTAAATGGAATTGATTTTTGTCCGGGAGACTATGTGATGCTGAAAGGTACTGTTTCAGGTGGCTTATGTTTTGTGTGGCGCTCAGCCACCGGGCGTTTTTCGGATACCACATCGCTTCTTCCCACCTATTATCCCGATTTCACAAACCCATCTTCACCCGAACTGTGGCTGTACAGCTGCAATAGTAGCATTAAAGCCACTGTCAGTTACAATATCAAAAGCAAACAGCCGGTATTCGCAGGCAATGACACACAGTTGTGTGCCGGAAGTGTTTTACCTTTGAAAATGACTTCAGGTTCAGGGCCTGTTTTGTGGAAGGCGGTAGGGGGAACGGGAATGATTCAAAATAGTGCTTCATCGGCTACAAGCTATAAACCATCAGCAAGCGATACAGCGGCATTTTTTATACTGCGGGCGTACAATGGATGCAGCATTTCGGAAGACACCTTTAAGGCGGTGTGGATTCAAAAAAACAAACCCGATTTTCAATTGTCAGATTCTGTGATTTGTCAGAATTCGGATTCGGTTTTTTTGATGCCTCTCAATAAGGGCGGTGTTTTTAAGGGATTAACACTTTCTTCAACACCTGCACATTGGCCATCTATTCCCGGTCGCTACCGCATCGTTTACGTAACCAGCAACAAAGGATGCCTGGATTCTTCGGTACAATACCTGACAGTCCATCCCATACCCGATCCGCGATTTGACTTTTTACCCAATGATACTGTCAATGTAGGAGAAATAATTATTGCATTGCCTCTTCAAACAGGTGTTTACAGGCATGTTTGGTCTGAAAGTGGAAACCCCATAACGTGGCCTTTTCCCACTTTCAGGGAAGGACAATTGAGGATTTTACATACCATAACGGATTCCATTACGGGTTGCAGTGATACGTTTTCATCCACGATTACTGTGCTTGCCCCTGAGGACTTCAGCATGACCAATATTTTTACACCCAATGGCGATGGTAAAAACGATGTTTTCAACTTCCGGGGCACCGGCATTACGACTTCACAGCTGCGTGTTTTCAATCGTTGGGGTGAACTATTGTTTGAGAGCAATGACGCCAAAACCAGCTGGAATGGCAAAACCATGCAAGGTGTGAATTGTCCGGAGGGGACCTACTTCTGGCAAATGAGCTATACATTGCGCAGCGGTAAGTACGGTAAACACAGCGGTTCTGTGAATTTGATACGCTAACTCCATTTTGTGGCTATCTTCGCACAATGCCCCGCATACTGGCTTTTGACTACGGAATGAAAAGAACCGGCATTGCGGTTACCGACCCCCTTAAAATGATTGCAAGCCCGCTTATGGCCGTTGAAACCGATAAGTTGCATCTTTGGCTACAGCAATACCTTGCATCGGAAGCGGTAGAAGCATTTGTGGTAGGGCTTCCCAGCCGATTGAGTGGTGAAGATACCCATGCCACCAGGCCTGTATTGAACTTTATTGAAAAGTTAAACGAAGTTTATCCTGATATACCTGTTTATACCATCGATGAGCGGCTGAGCAGCCGAGAGGCCAAACAAAGCATCATCAACAGCGGGGCAGGAAAACAAAAGCGTGCCGATAAGAAATTATTGGATACCGTGAGCGCAACCTTAATTTTGCAAACCCATCTTCAAAAAATTTCATGATACTGCCTGTATATGCTTATGGTCAGCCTGTTTTACGGCAAAAAGCCAAAGAAATAGATAAGGATTACCCCAATCTGCAAGGACTCATCGCAGATATGTTCGAAACCATGTATGCCAGCAATGGTATCGGTCTGGCAGCTCCGCAGATAGGGTTGGGGATTCGTCTTTTTATTACAGACGGTTCCGAAATAGAAGATATTAAACCCGAGGGGTTTAAACAGGTGTTTATTAACCCCCAGATTCTTGAGGAATTTGATGAAAAATGGGATTACGAAGAGGGCTGTCTCAGTATCCCCCAGGTGCGCGCCGATGTGAACCGCCACAGCAAACTGGTATTGCGATATTTTGATGAAAACTGGCAGGAGCATACGCATGAATTTGAGGGAATGGCCGCACGTATTATTCAGCATGAATATGATCATGTAGAAGGTATTTTGTTCACAGATCGCATTCATCCGCTCAAACGAACCATGTTGAAGTCTCGTCTTAATAGTATCAGTATGGGGAGAGTGAATGTTTCTTACAAAATGAAATTCCCAAAAAAATAAATCAACTCAACACATGGTGGATCAGGGTAAACCGGCATTTCGATATTACTGGATTCTGTTGCGCCCCCTTAATCTGGGCATCATTATTCTCACCATGACATTGTTCATGTTCCATGCCTCACAATGGAATGTTCATAATCTGCGCTGGCCAGATGCTTTGTTTGCAGTGCTCGCTGTACTTTTTACGGCTGCTGCAGGTTATGTAATCAATGACATACTTGATATTGAAGAGGATATCATCAACAAGCCTGAGAAACGCATTATTGCCAAACATATCAGCATTCGGTCAGGTATCATTTTCTATATCATTTTATTGCTGGGTTCTTTGGCGTTCGGATTTTTAACAGGACTAAGCATGGGATTGGTCTGCCTCATGATTTCAGTATTACTCTACTTTTACTCCTCCGATCTGAAGGGTACCACACTTTGGGGTAATTTCCTGGTTTCGCTAATGAATGGGGTGGTGGTGTTTTTTTCTGCTCAGGGTGTAGATGAAAAGTTTAACGGATATTTTGCTGAATATGCATTTTTAGCTTTTCTAATCACGATGGTGAGGGAAGTGGTAAAAGATATTGAAGATATGGAGGGAGATAAATCACGCGATTATGAGACGTTTCCTATCATCTACGGAGCCCGTAAATCCGTTTGGCTGGGTATGGGAATTCTCACCCTGCTTAATTTTCACATGGTGTATCTGATCACTGAAAGTAAGAATTTGTACTTTGGTGTTTTTAGCGTTGTATTTGTGTTGCTGCCGGTATTTTATTTTTACCATCAGTTATTGACTGCTGACGAAAAAGCCGATTACACGCGAATTCAGCGCCGGTTAAAATGGCTGATGGTCAGTGGGATATTATCCGTTGTTTTTTTGTGATTCCCAGCCTGAAGCTAACGATGTCAATTCTGCAAACCATGCTTCACCCATTTTACGGATGAGGGCATCTTTAAGAAAAACATAAACAGGAACATTATAGTTTTCGCCGCGTTTGCAAGCCGGTTCGCAAATATCCCAACGATGGTAGTTCAGGGCCGTGTATTCGCCGTATTGCTTGACACGAATAGGGTAGAGGTGACAGCTAATGGGCTTTTTAAAGCTTGTTTTGCCTGCTTTATGTGCATTTTCAATACCACAGGTGGCTGTCAAACCATCATACACCAGAAATGAGCATTCACCATCGGGTAAACAGGTTGTTACAGATTCTCCGTCGGGATCTGTAGTATGGAAACCCTGAGACTCAATATTTCTTAAACCGTCTTCTGATAGGAAAGGTTTGATAGACGGAAATTCATTTTCAATGATTTCAATTTCCTGTGAAAGGAGTGGGGCACCTGCATCACCTTTTACACAACAGGCACCCAGACAGGCCCTGGTATCGCAGGCAAATTTTTTTTCAATAATGTCTTCAGAAACTAGGGCGTTTCCAACAATCAGCATCAGATATTTTCTTGTTTATTCAGGAAATCTTCGTGACCCAGTTTTTCCAAACGTGTAGCTTTATCAATCACTTCCTCGCTGATGCGTTTTTTGTAATTCTTTACTTTCTGAGCAATATTTTCATCCTGAGCACCTAGAATCTGTGCTGCCATAATACCGGCATTTCTGGCACCGTTTATTGCCATAGTGGCAACAGGAACACCCGGAGGCATCTGTACGATGCTGTAAAGACTGTCAATGCCGCTGAGGTTGCTGCTTTTTACCGGCACACCAATCACAGGGAGGTGGGTAATACTGGCCACCATTCCGGGTAAATGGGCTGCACCGCCTGCCCCGGCTATAATAACCTTGATTCCTTTTTCGGGGGCTTTGGTCGCATAGTCAAACATCCGTTGGGGTGTTCTGTGTGCGGAAACAATCGTTAATTCATAAGAAATACCGAAATGCTCGAGCATGCGCGCTGCTTCCTGCATTACCGGAAGATCGCTGTCGCTGCCCATGATGATACCTACTTTAGCCATGATTGGATTGGGTTACAAAGTTCGCAATAATTGACCATAAAACATAAATCAGTAAAAAAGGTATGCCGGCATACACCCCAAAAATGGGCACACAAATCAGTCCAAGCATAGGAACTGCTATTTTCCAGAGCAGCAGCGGATCACCTTTCTTAAACTTTAATGACAGCATAGGCCATTCCGAAACCATGAGATAAGCCGCAATAATGGGAGCAAAACTGAAGAAATAGGGATGCTCAAAAACGGCTTTAAATACGCCATCGTTCGTGTTTTCAAATGCCAAGATCAAAGATCCGAATGCGAGGCCTGTGATGGGTGTGGGAACACCCAGGAAGCCCGTTTTCTGGCGGGTATCTATGTTGAAATTTGCCAGTCGCCAGGCCCCGGCCAGCGGTAAGGCCAGCCATGCGTAACGCGAAGTGCAAAATCCATTGGGCATGCAATACCCTTTTTCAAGGGTGTAATGTAACATCACCAGACCGGGCAGGAGGGCAAATGTGATGAGATCGGCCAGTGAATCCAGCTGTTTGCCCAGTTCACCGTCAGCACCCAGCAGGCGTGCCACAAATCCATCTGCAAAATCAAGCAATGCGGCCAGCGCCATACAAATCAGTATACTGTTCATATCGCCCGCCATGAGTCTTTCTATTCCAATGGCCCCGCAGGAAAGATTTCCTAGGGTGAGTATATTGGGGAGGCCTTTCAGCGTTTCTTTCATGCTTAAATCAAAGGTCAAAGTTACAGAAAACAGAGAAACTGCTGCCTGTGAATTGCGTTTGAAGCAGGTTCTTGGAATAGTATAGGTTACTTTTTGCCATAAACCAGTCCTTGGGGCTTAAATCGTGGTGGTATCCGGCTGAAAATCCCAAATGAACAAATGGTATAATCAGGTACTGCATTCTTGCCTGAAACCCCATACCCAAGGCATGGTTTTTAGCTACTTTCACAGGATCAGAGGAAGGTGTTAGAAAACCACCATCCAGAGGCCTGTATTTTAATTTCTCTGTAGCGTGAAATAGCAGTGGACCCGCATCCATGCTGAATTTTGCAATTTTTATGAAACGCCACCCCCAATAGGCCGTTGCTGACTGAATGGTATAGTTAAGGGTATACTGCTCATTTGCACGGTACAATTCTGTAGGTAAAGAGGAGTTCAATTGAACCGCTGTTGTAAAATTTTTATTGTTCCACTGAAGTCCCATTGAAAGCGGCCATTGATAGCCATTACGGGCTGTTTTTGCCGTATTAATATGGTTGTTTACATTGACGACAGTAGGGAGTGAATAAAGCCCCAATCCCAGACTGAGCTGCAATGCCTGAATTTTATCTGACGGCTTATATTGAACCAAGGGGAATTTGCGGACTGCAATCAAAAAACCAAATCGTGAGGCCAGGGCAGGATTGCGTTTTTCATCGAGTTGTTTAATGCTAACAGCACCTCCGGGTGCTTCGGATAGCAACCGCTTAACTTCTGCTCTCTGTGCCGGATTTGCATCCGTATTTTCAGCGACGTCATTTTCCCTGTCTCCCTCATAAAAAACGCCCACACTTAGAACCTGGCTTTTTGACCTGAAATAGCGCTCATTCAGTCTGTGTACGACACTTTGGTAAGCATACCAGCCACAATCTCCGTTCTGTATACTGTAAGATGCATGGCAGCGGCCAAACTGCCCGAAAAATCTTGCACCGGTATCGCTGTCAATGAGTCGGGTAAGTTTGCGGTAAATATGTTCTTCCCGCCAGGTGTAGTAAAATGCGCTACTGCGGTATTGATTCCATTGTTTGTATTCCCTTAACCCATTGATTCCGGTCTGAACTTCCGCATACTTTTTGCCCAGCCAATTTTTAAGTTCGGCATCCAGACTGTCAAAGTGCGAAACCATCAGGTCAATGCTCCTGTCAATTGAAAATGGGGGAGTACCCGACCGGTATTTCTCATTTCTGGATGTGACGTCAAACTCCTTTAATCCATCCTGTTTAATCCATCCTGCCGCCTGGTGAACTGCGTGCACCGCAGAATACAAGTTATTGGGAACTCCTGATTTTGGTAGTAAATCGGATAATCGCAACAGGGCTATATCATTAAATCGCTCAACATCCACTCCGTGTATTTGAATTCGTTGTTCAGGAGACATTGTAAGGTTCCATGCACGAATGTTATCCAGAATTTTCATGTGTTCCACCGAGGTTGTGGCCTGAAGGCAATAGCGCTCAAGGGTATCCTGTTGATTTACGTAACGGTTGGCATACCAGCCCCGGGCTTCCCCAAGTTCGAGAATCAAATGCCGAACGCCGGCTTTGTCATGCAGAAACTGCAGTAGTTTTAATTCAATTAATCCGTTGGTGGCAACGTGCAGGTGATTTTCACCGGAGATAAAAACCCTGTGCCCGGAAACTGCGGCCTTTAATTCTTCTAAGCCCGAGTAATCATCGGATTTTTGGAGATTGATTTTATGGAAAGGATGTTCAGCACCTGCAGCAATATTGTTTCCTCCACTTTGTGGCTGTGCCACCAAATTGGATGCACAATACAGGAAAATTAAGGCCAGAACCCACCTCATCATGATGCATTATCCTTTCTTCTGTTTGCATTTTTGCGTATCAGATGCAAACCTGCGGTGAGGTTAAAAAAAATTTGATTGCCTTTGAATTTGCCTGCGGGGCCGCTAAAAGCACCATTAACACGCCAGCGTTTATCGGAAAAGTCCCATCCATAGCCCCCTTCGGCGGCCAGATAGAACCTGTTGATGTTGATAGAACCTTTGGCTTTAAGGCAAAAAAGAAATACGGGGTTGATGGCCGCTGCAGGCAGTGAATATCGCGAAATAAAAACGGTATCACTGAGGTTGGATGAGCTGTTTACAATATGCTGTTGGTAACTGACACCACTGCCCACGCTAACCCGAAAGAGTGCGTTATTAGGGGATAGGTCTGCAACGCCCGAAATGTAAGTTCCCCAGTATTGGTAAGCCGAACCGGGAATTCTTGCCCTTTGGAAAAATCCGGCTTCAAATTTGTTATCGGCATTGTCACAAACCGTCATATTCAAACCATAGTCCTGTGTGGGTTGGGTCTCAGCTAATCCGTAATCCTTGAGGAGTTCATTGAGCATGTTAAGATTTGGCAGGTGCAGCCCGGAGCTGATACCCATACTGAATATGGGTTCCTTCTTTTGTTGTTTGGGTATTGCCAGTGCCGGGGTTAACTGATTGTTGCCCATAGCCAACATAAAGTCAAATGGGATTTTTGGTATCAGACTTTTAGTGTTTGTCAGTATTGCCGCATTGGGTGGAGCCCCTGACCGTATTTTTTTCAGGGCTGATTGTACTGATGACGGTTCGTCTTCAGCATCCCGTGGGTCATTGTAATAAATTCCTACGTTGAAAAACTGACCATACAGACTGCTGTCCTCACTCAGATTGGCGCAAACCGGCAAAAAATCAAACAAATCGCAGGCGCCTTGCAGTCTGTCATTCGCAGCATAACATCTACCCACGATAGACACGGATTTTTCCTTAGGAAACTGTTGCAAATGCTTTTTTATGTTTTCAGAAACCTGCTGAACGCGAAATGGGTCTTCAAACGAAGTGTTGATCCATTTTTCATAGTTTATGGCTGATTTTAGTCCCAGCATCAGCGCCTCAAGTCTAAACCACTCATCATCACCCAACCATTGCTGATAAAGACTTTGCAAGCTATCGAAATTGTTAACAAATGCCTTGTAGGTGTTTTTTACCGGAAATTGGTCCTGCGAATATTTTTTATCGATAAAACCACTCTTTATCTGTTGGTAACGAATGGCTCCCTGAAGGGCTTCTATGGGTATTCTGAGTCTGTCGGGGGGCGTTTTGTCCTTAAATAGGTTAAAAACACCCAAAGCGGGAACAAGGGTTCGGTTTTCGGCGTCAATTCCGACAACCTGTATTTTCATGCTGTCTGACACACCTTCATTCAGGGCGTTCAGTCTTTTGTAGAATAATAAGTCTTCCTGGCTCAATACCAGCGTTAAATCAGGGATAACAGCATAATCATTCCGATAGACAAACCGGTTTAGCCATTCTCCGCAAATGGGAGAAACGGGTGCCATAAAGTAGCGGTGTCCTGCTGTGTTTCTGGCGTAAGTAATCAGTTTTATACCAATAGTTCTGTTAATTTCCGGATAGGCCCTGTTGATACCAATCACCATGATTTTTTGTGATTTCAGTGCAGAATCCAGGATGTTTAATCCCCGAAAATCCCGGGAGTCAGAAAGGTTCAGAAAATGTTGGTTTGTTTGCGCATGCAGAGTGGCAGTCAATATCGTCAACCATAAATATGCCCTTACTTTACGCATCAGGAAGCAATATACGAATTAATAAACAGACCTTGATGTTTGTAATGGGGGATAACCAAGTTTGCCAGCGTAATTATTGCAGTTTAAACAATATTAAGCACCTGTTCTTTTATCTGCTCCAGCTTTTCTTTCATCAGCACCACAGCCTGTTGCATGGGAAAATGATTGCTTTTCACGCCCATGGTATTCATTTCCCTGCCCATTTCCTGCGAAATAAAGTTGAGTTTACGTCCCAGTGGCTCTTTTTTCAGGCACTCATCAAAATAGTCCAGGTGTTGTTTTAAACGTTGTTTTTCCTCTGCGATGTCCCATTTCTCCATATAAAGTAGTATTTCCTGTTCCAGCCGGTTCAGGTCTGCTATATTGTCGCGAACGTGCTCTGCCACAGAATTATTGATTTTGTTTCGCAGGTTTATCCTTCTGGGCTCTTCTTCAGATTCTACAATGTGGAGCTGCCTGCGAATTTCTTCTGATGCCTCCGACAGTTTTGCTAAAATGGCTTTACCCTCCTGCTTGCGGAATTCCAGTAATTTTTCAACGGCAGCGGCTGCGGTCTTCAAAATACATTGTTTCCCTTCTTCGGTGAGGGTTTTTTCTGCATTGCCCACCACATCCGGCATACGAATAATCTGATTGAATGGGTCGCGAAAATCCAGGTTCAGCGACTGGCTAAGGTGGTTGAGTTTATCCAGATAGGTTTTGGCCAGTGCCTGATTGATATTGATATCAGGTGCGTTTTCTGTGCCGGTAAATTCGATATTAAACATCATGGTAACCGAGCCACGCTCCAGTTTTTCCTGCAGTATTTTGCGTAGGGAAGCATCCAGTTCATATAGAAATCGGGGTAGCCGAATGTCGAGGTCCAGGTATCGGCCGTTAAGGGATTTAACTTCGCAAACTACGTTAATACCGGTTTCAGAGGCCTCTGCGCGGCCAAATCCGGTCATGCTTTGAATGACAGTGTTTTCCAATGATGCGAATATAAGCCCAAGGGGGCAGTGGTATCAACGTCAATAAATTTTCATTAATGCTCGGTAAATCAATTTATCTTTGTGGGTAAATGAAAAGGGTACTTTTTTCTTATTTTCTTTTTTCTGCGCTGTTATTGATGTTTAGCTTGCCGTCATGCACGGGAACAAGTGATATTCAGGATGATACCACTGAAACCGGTCCTTCCGTTATTACCCGGAAATACCCTGAAATTTCTCAAGATTCTGCCTATGCTTTCATTCAAAAGCAGGTAGATTTTGGCTATCGGATACCCGGCACACAGGCCCACGCTCGTTGCGCAGACTGGCTGTATGCCAAACTTAAAATGTATTGTGATACCGTTTATTACCAGAAAGCCACCGCTGTTACCTGGGATAAAAAAACCATTCCGGTATATAACATTGTAGGGGTTTTTAATCCCAAAGCCGTTCAGCGCGGTATTTGGGCTTCGCACTGGGATTCTCGCCCTTGGGCAGATAACGACACATCGCGTAAAGCGGAGCCAATTGCAGCGGCAAATGATGGCGCCAGCGGGGTAGGAGTGCTGCTAGAACTCGCCCGCAACCTGAAGAAAAATCCGCCTCCTTACGGAATTGATATTGTGTTTTTTGATGCCGAGGACTACGGAAAAAGCGAATACGAAAACTCCTATTGTTTGGGGAGTCAGTACTGGGCCGAAAATCCCCATATTCCCAAGTATAAAGCACAATTTGGGGTATTGCTGGACATGGTGGGCGGTAAAGATGCCATATTTGGCCGCGAAGCCCTTAGCATGCAGCAGGCGGGCTGGGTGATGAACCACACTTGGGCTATTGCGGAAGAACTGGGTTTTGGCAGCACGTTTTCCAACATCACGGTTGCGCCTATCACTGATGATCACCACTATGTTTTTCAGGGTAGTCAGATTCCTATGATTGATGTAATTCAGCACGACCCGTCAAGAAATACGTTTGCGCATTACTGGCATACCCATGCTGATGATATGAATGCGGTGAGCAAAGAAACGTTGTTGAGGGTGGGTAAAACCATGTCGGCGCTGATGTTTAATCCTCCCATTGAGATTCAGCCATGACCGATATTCTGGCCTTTGGGGCCCATCCTGATGACGTGGAACTGGCAGCAGCCGGAACCCTCATTCATCACATTAAAATGGGGGCAAAAGTATCCATTGTGGATCTCACCGCAGGTGAAATGGGAACACGTGGTGACGCTGAAACCCGCGCTGCAGAAGCAGAGCTCAGCCGCAAAATTATGGGGGTTCAAAACCGGATGAATCTTCAGCTCCGGGATGCTTTTTTTGAAAACGATGAAGCATCATTGCTGAAGGTAGTGGCAGCCATACGCCACTTTTGTCCCCGGGTGATTCTAGCCAATGCAATAACTGACCGACACCCAGATCATGGCCGCGCAGCGGCGTTGGTAGAGCGGGCCTGTTTTTTATCGGGATTGCCTAAAGTTGTTACCCAGTTTGAGGGTGCTGAACAGGCTGCCTGGCGTCCTGAGTCGGTGTATCATTACATCCAGGATCGATATATAAAACCGGATCTGGTGGTGGATATTACCGATAGTTTTTCACAAAAGATGGAGGCCATCCATGCCTTTTCGTCTCAGTTCTATAAAGCGGGTGATTTGGGGCCTCAGACACCCATTAGTTCTGAAGCATTTCTGCAGTTCATTGAAGCCCGTGCAAGGGAGTTTGGCCGAATTATTGGCGTGGAATTTGGAGAAGGATTCACTGTGGAAAGGCCGCTGGGCATAACCAATTTAATGAACATCCAATAAATGTAATCCTAATTCCGTTATGGTTTTAATATTGAAAAATGCAAAATCCATAACGCTGTTGGCTATCGGTCTGCTGTTTTGTGCGCTGCACGCTCAAAAAGTTAGTATCGACCAGCTAATGACCCTAAAGCCCGTTGGCATAGGTACCCAAAAAATAATACCTTACCCCGGTATGATTTACCTCCCAATGCCTTTTTCCTCTGCGGAGTTCAAAGATGTATCGCAGTTGGCTGATATTCCATCACCGGACCGAATTCATTCCGTAGCGCTCGTTTATACGCGTTTTAGGGAGGTGGATACTTTCAACCAGCCCAAGTTGAATTTTTACCGTTTTCAAAACCTAAAAAAAGTATACCCTGTTGTGTTTGAGGATACATCCATTCAATGGAAAATCATGGAACAGCGGCAGGCCACCGAAAAGGAAGACGCCATGAAATGCTTTCATGGATTTATCATATTGCTTAAAAATGAACCGCCTAAAATATTGATTGAAAAGGAATTGTCAATGATGAAATCTGTTATTGACAGCTATCATGACAGCCTGACATGGATTCCGGAAAAAATTGACTGGAAGGTAAAGCGGGTGAAAGAAGAAACCGGCTATTATTTGCCTGTGAATAAGAATAAGCGCAAGCAAGGCATTCGATTTAGCAGCAGCTTTTTGGGGATGAGGGAAAAAGAGTATCGTTCCAGGAAAGACAGCAGCATTCGCAAAAAATCCGGTGGGTACTTCGCAAGAAAGGGACATTTTGATACAACACTCTTTAAAAATGTTCATGAATACAACTTTCTCATTTCTCGCCGTTGGAGTAAAAAAATGGCTGTCGTGGCCGATGTTACGGGCAGTATGAGCCCATATAGCACCCAGGTAATGCTTTGGCTGAAAAATAGACCTGAGATATTACGGGATGGCAGATTTGTGTTTTTCAATGATGGCGATGCCAAACCCGATATGCTAAAAAGAATTGGCAGCACCGGAGGAATTCATTTTGCGGCCTCCACCGATTATGATTCAGTCTATATGGCCATGAACCGCGCCATGCGTGCAGGTACCGGCGGTGATATTCCGGAAAACAACATTGAGGCAGTTTTGGAAACTCTAAAACACTGGCCCGATACAGATACCGTATTGCTAATTGCTGATAATGAAGCTTCTGTAAAAGATATAAATTTACTTAAGAATGTGAAAAAACCCGTAAGTGTGATGCTTTGTGGTGCTACCGAAAAAATTCACAAAGACTACATTGAAATTGCCAGGGTAACTGGAGGTCGTTTGTTTGTGCTTAGCACTGAACTGGCAGAAATGAAGAAATGGCAAACCGGCACGGAAGTAAAAATACGGGGGAAAAAATACGAATATAAAAACGGTGAACTGGTCAGGAAGAGAACCTGATGGTTTTGATATCTCCCTCAATCACAAGTCGCCCCAGGGTTTTGGCTTTAACTTCATCTATCGTTACATCCTCAGCAATTTCCCTAAGTTCAAAACCACGTTCGGTAATGTCAAAAACCCCCAGTTCGGTAACTACTTTTTTCACACAATGTAAACCGGTAATAGGCAATGTGCAGGCAGGAAGTAATTTGCTTTCGCCGGCTTTATTGGTATGTTGCATGGCCACAATGATATTCTTGGCCGAAGCCACCAGATCCATGGCCCCACCCATACCTTTCACCATCTTACCGGGTATTTTCCAGTTGGCAATATCTCCTGTATCGCTCACTTCCATGGCACCCAGCACGGTTAAATCGACCTTTCCGGCCCTGATCATACCGAACGATGTAGCCCCGTCAAAGAAGCTGGCTCCTTTGGCTGTAGTAATGGTTTGTTTGCCTGCATTGATTAAATCCGGATTTTCCTCGCCTTCAAAGGGGAAGGGGCCCATGCCCAGCAAGCCGTTTTCACTTTGTAACACCACCTCTACTCCCTCCGGAATATAATTGGCCACCAGCGTAGGAATGCCTATACCCAGGTTTACGTAGTATCCGTCTTGCAGTTCCTGCGCTATGCGCTTTGCGATTCCGTACTTGTCCAGCATATTGATTACAAAATTCCGAAAAAAATATGAAAGCCGTATGCGCTACATCACAACCTTTCCAGGATTTCTTTGGCTTTGCGATTATTGGGCTGTATTCTCAACGCTTCCTTCAGCTGGAATCTTGCCTGAGAATTATCGCCAAGGGAAAGGTAGATTTCTGCCAGGTACAGTCTTGCATTCTCGTTATCAGGGAAAAGCGATACCATTTTCTTCAAATGCCCCAGTGCCTTTCCGCTATTCCCGTTCAGCCATTCAGCCACCCCTAAATTTAGTAACGTGAGTTCGTGTTTGCCTTGCTGTTTCAGGGTTTTTGAAAGCACTTCCACGGCCTCAGTATAACGTTTGGTTCGTATGAAAGCATTTCCTAATTCAGCTGCAAAATCAGCTTGCAGTGGCATTTTTTCCACTGCTATCCGTAACCATTCCACAGCGTTTTCGGTCTTGTCTGTTTTATCAAACGCCTTGCCAATGCGGTATGCTGTCCATGCCGAAATACCTTCTTTATTCATTTTGTCAGACAAAGCGACCATCTTTTCCCATTGGCCATGGGCATAGTAATAGTGTATTTCCTGTTCCTGTGTGCCTTTGTTAAGTAATGTCCGTGCATTATTCAGATACACCGGATTGGCATCAAATTTTTCAAACCATGTGAGGTAGGCCTGAAGTTGCATGCCCGGTTTAGGTGTCGGCTGATTTACCGCATACAAACCCACCGGGTTGCCAAGAGCCAAAGGTTTTGTTGTACCCATCGGTTTGCGTATGTAATGATCGTGTACCGTGACATGAGGGATATCCGCGGTGCCACTTTTGGGCATATGACATCCCACACAGTTGTTTTTTAGCTTTAGCAATTCCGCTTTGGGGGCTTTGCAATGCTTGCTGGATGCATTTCCACCATTGCTGTGGCAATTGTTGCAGGCCTTATTAAATAGGTCAGTATTGGTTTTTCTCACGCTCACATGGGGATTGTGACAGGTAATGCAGGTAAGGTTTAGTTTGTTTGAGGCCTTGTTTGAAACCTGGAAACACTGGCTCATTTGTAGTCTTTCAGCGTGACCGGCCATGTAGAACGCTTTCCCTCCTTCATGCATGGGCATGTAAATTTCAAATACGCTATCTAGATGCATGCCCGGCCTGAAATCGGTAAATTTCTTTCCGGGTTTTAATACATTGTTTCCCTGAAGATGGCAACGCTGGCAGATATCTACCTGCAGTTTCCAAGGCAACCGGGCGGGATTCACAATGGTTCGGTCAGCGGTTGTGGTAACATCCACAATTTTGCCCATGCGTTTTTCTGCGACATGCAATTCTCCCGGACCATGACATCGCTCACAATCAATGCCGGCAGGCATTCTGGTGAATTTATTGATGCTGCCGTCTTCCACTTTGGGCATTCCATTGTGACAGCTCATACATTCCACATCAATTTTGCGCGAAAAACCTGTATTGGTGGTTTCATAGCCCGGGGGTAAGTCCCATTTACCGGACTGGGTATAGAAGGTGAGTGGTGCCTGATACCAGTATTCTCCGTCTTGCCAAAAATGGCTGTTAGTATGGTGCCCGCTGCCCACAATGTGGGTGATTTGCTCAGTTCGGCTGTGTGTGGTGTCGCCATTTTTTAACCGGTATTCCTTGATGAAATACTTACCATCTGCACTAAATGGCAGGTAATACATGTCTTTTTTGGAATCGTAAACGGATTTCACATTATTCCATACGGCTTTTGTTTTGGTAGATGTTGCTATTCCAAAACTACTTCCCATTCCGGTTTCGATGAAAGTGTGGTAGTGGTCAGCATGGCATTGTTTGCAGGTTTCAATTCCCACATAGTCCACAGTATCTTGTAAATTCAAGAAAAATGTCGTATCTTTATCTTGTATATCGGCCCCACCGCATTTGCTAAATGTGAGGGTGATGGTAAATCCACTCAGGCCAAGCCAGATAAGGGGAATCAATTTTCTGCCGACCACTTTTTCAGGATAAAATTAACGGGGAATACCGGGTGGTTTGGTTTTGAGGGAAATCCATTTTTCAGGTTTCACCTGACCATCAGGCTGCAATCGGAAATCGGGCAATAGCACCTCTTTCTTTGCATTGATGTAGGGAATCAGACTGCAAAAAAATTGAGGTGCGTTAATATCATTGCGATTTTTTGGGTTCCACAATCCCGTAAAAATAACTGAGGGTTCTTGCAAAAGCACATTTTTGGGTATCGAAACAATGGTATTGCTAATGGGGTGATACAGAAACATGATTTTGAAAACCCCTTCGGCGGTGCCTGCAAATTTCCCGGTAGTATCTTCCGTAAGGTTGTAATTTCCTTCCACAAAGTGAATTTCCCATCCCTGTTCTACCATGGAATCCATGTGTTGCATGGCCTGTGGTGTAGTATAAAAGGTATCGACACATTCCTCCATTTGGATCCTGACAATGCTGATAATCTTGGGTTTTATCAGGAATCGATTTTCGATACCATAGTGCCAGCTTTTGCCTTGCAGCAAATGGTGTTGGATATTACCACCGGTTTTGGCCCCGGAAATAATATATTTAACCATACCGCACTGCGTATCCGCGCCGAAACCTCCATAGAAGGTATCGGCAAGCCGCAAATAAATATCTTTGAAATTGGCAGCTCCTACTACGCCGGGATGATTCTTTTCCTTTTTGTAATATATGGAATCATGGCTATGCTGAGCCCATAGCCATAATGGAATAAAAAAAAGTAATATGGCAAAGGATCTTGACATCAAGCCCCAAATTGTCTTTGCCAGTCTAGCATGCCCCCCAAAAGATTGCGCACTTTAGTAAAACCCTGAGATTCAAGAAATGCTTTGGCGGTAGCACTGCGAGCACCACTGCGGCAATGCACCACAATTTCTTCAGGTTTATGGTCTTCCAGATCATCGGTTTTGCCGGGTAATTCGGCCAAGGGTATCAGCGTTGCACCAATGTTGAATTCTTCGTATTCCCAGGTCTCTCGTACATCGATTATCATGGGTGCAGTGCCATTATCAATTCTGGTTTTTAATTCTATTGCTGTAATATCTTCCATATCAAAGGTTTTTTATCAGTTTCCGGCTGCTGGTTCTTCCATAACTATCCGTGCATAGAACAACATACATCCCTTCTTTCAACTGCTCTATGTTGATTTCTGCATTTGGATGGTTTATTTCCATTACTTTTTGTCCGTTTAAAGCCAGTATGACAATTTTCGTCAAATCATTCAATCCCTCAATTCTCACAGATCTTTCTGCAGGGTTGGGCACGATGGTGAAATCGGGTTTAGAAATGGTCTTTACAGACATTCTGTGGTCCATGGCAGAGCCCATTAGGGGTCTTAGCATAGGCACACCTTTCACTGATGCATCTACGCTTTCCCACTGACCCAGGAGGTTGTAAAACAGATTGGGATTTTTTACGTTTTGTCGCTGGTATCTGTAATTATTGTCGTAGCCCACATTAAGCACAAATTTCTGGAATTGAATCCAGCCAATGTAGTAACTGCCTTTATCCAGCAGCAACGAGGTGTCGAAGTAGAAATAGTGAAAACCGTTGTGTGTGTCTTTGTATGCAGGAAGCTCAAAAGGCGCTTCATAGATAAGCTCATCTTGATTGTCTGCAGCACCTATGGCTGATAATTTTCGCCACACACGAAACTTGAATTTTCGGTTGCTGACATCTTCTACGCTTTGGTTAAACATGACCGAAAGTCCGCGGAAGGTGTCTTTTTTTAACAAGTCGAATTTCATGGCAAACTGTCCTTTGATGTCGGGCAAAAACTCATAATTCAGACCAAAACCTCCTTCAGCTGTTCCATCATCCCAGGCGTACCATGGAGAAAACTCCTGACGGCTGAGGAAAAGATTGTTATTGCCTGCCGCATTGTAATTATCGGGTGTGATATCATCGCTTTGGGGGGCAATTTTATAGGTGATTTTAAGGTATGGATTTTCGCCGGATAGGGTATCCATTTTTACCTGTCCAAAGTTTTCACCGTCTACACCGGGAGCAATGTTTTTACTGCTCAAGTTGAACGGCCTGAACAAAACCAGCGAATCATATCGGTTGCGTATTTCCAGCTGAAAGCGGGTTTGCACGGTTACACTGTTATTAAGATTACGGACAGTTACACTGTGGCCGGGCAGGGTTTGATCCGTGAAGTTGTCCATAAAATGCCGATAGGGCATGGTAAAGTAATCCTTCAACAGGGAAGGAGATGCGAATTGAATAGTCACATCGCGGATAGCACTATCTGCCATGCTTCTGTTTCGGTCCATACGCACATAGTCAATATGCCAGTGATTAAGGTTGCCGGTTGCCTTGGTGTAGTTTACCCAACGAAACTGAAATGTTCCATGAAGAAATTCAGTCTGATAGGCCGGCACTATCACCTGTTTAAATGCAGACATGTTCTGTCCGGTTTGATTCCATACACGCTTCCATTCACCGGTTTTGGTTTTGAAAAAAAGTATGAGCGAATCTTCAGCTTCAGGAATGTCACCCAGTCCGGCTGTCTGATAGAAGAAACTGAGGAATACGCTGTCTGCCGGGGTGTAATTCTTGGTGGTAACCGTGCCTGTTTTGTAAAACTGCAGGTTTATCGGCTGACTTGTAAGACTGTCGGCATAAACGTATTCGTTTTTATTGAGCAGGTTTTTCCATGGTTTTCCTGCCGGGTTGAGGTGATCGAAGGTAGCTACATTGTAATCCGGCTGATTTATGGGAAAGTTGTTGTTTACCCAAACCTGATTATCTGCCCACCGGCTGTAGGACGGATAACCTTTATCCACCGTAAAATTGTCGAAAAAAGGCAAGTCCAGTGTATCTGTAATTTTACTGTAATGCAAATCGGCAGACGGCATGGATGTTTGTCTTAACGCAAGATGTAATGGAGATAACTGAATACCTTGTCCTTGCAACATTATATTGCAGTTAAACAATAGCATCATGGCTGGGACAATGTGTTTTTTCATCAATTTATCACCCAAATTAACAGGTATTATAGTCCTGTTATTGTAATGCAAAGGTAAAAATCAAAGGTCTCTTTTCCGCTTTTTTCTTTTGGGCGGATCTTCTTCGGTAGCAGGCACTTCTGCGTCATCGGAATCCACGGCAGTGCTGTCGTTGTTTTCAGCTGCGTCAGATTGGTTTTTCACTACCACCAAATCAATTCGTGTGCCCTTTGTAATCATTTTGCCGGCCGGTACTTCCATGCCGTTAATCTGTTGTTTTGTAACCAGGTTATTGCCAATTTCATCATACACATATTCAATATTACCCAGTTCTAAACCATTGTTTTTGATGAGTACTTTGGCCAGTGTCAGACTTTGATCAACCAGCATGGGCATTTTTACTTTGGGCTTGTCTAGCGCATTCACCACCAGATAAATAATGCGGTTGGGCTTTACATCACTGCCGGCCGAAGGATCTTGTTCAGTTACTGCGTCTCTTTTATAGTTTTCAAGGTACACAGAATCGATTATTTCAAAACGCAACCCCTCGTCATCCAGTTTTTCCGTAGCTTCCTGTAGGTTCATGCCCACCAGGCTGGGCACCTTTACGGCTACATTATGGTTGGTAAACCAGTTCATCCATAAAAAAAGCAGAAGGATGAAAACACCAGTTGCTACGATTCCCAATCCGATATTGAAAAACAAGTTCTTATTCATGTTTCGATGTTAACGAATCCTTGCCGTATTTCAATATGTTTCTGATAAAATCAAAAGGTTTGTATCCATTGATTGCAGCCTGGTGGTAGATACAAGTTGCCGGGGTCATTCCGGGCAGGCTGTTTACTTCAATAATCCAGGTTTCTATGTTGCCGTCAGCCATGATTTTGACAAAAGCATCAATCCGGCAGTAGCCGGTAACCTGCAAACAGCGTGCAACTGCCTCCAATGTTTTTCTTACTTCTTGGCTAATTCGCGCCTGTTCAACTGCATCCCTGCTAAATCTCGATGGGGTTAGATTCTGCCCTTGCCCGGCAAGAAACTTTTCTTCCAGACTGAGAATTTCACTTTCTGCCAATGCTTCGCTGGGTTCAAAAACCTCATAACGAATGCTGCCATCTTCCATGCTGTGGGTGAGCATTCCACCTGTAATTTCCAGGAATCTGGCGGCGTTGCCTTTTTCTATGAACTTTTCAATGAGTAATTCCTGCTTCATTGGGAATTCTTCATTGGGGGTTAATCCCAATTTTTGCCTGATTTCGCTATCGTTGTATCCTGAATCGCGAAAAATTCCGGCAATGAAATGATGAAGTTCATCTGCTGTTTTTACCTTTCTTACGGCGGCACTGCATCCGTCATCGGCAGGCTTCGCAATCAGGGGCAGGCCAAAGCGATTTATTATGTTTTGTTCTTGTTCAGTAGCATTGGCAAGCCATTCCTGTTTCGTCAGCATTTGGTGATCGGCTACCAGAAATCCATTTTCACGCAGTTTTTGGTTGGTGATGAATTTATTGATGGTAATGGCCGCACTATGTTGTCTGCTACCGTTGTAAAACAAGCCGTATTTTTCAAGTTCCTGCTGCAACGTTCCGTCTTCGCCGGGTCTTCCATGCAGAGCAATAAATACACCCGAAACCATTTCAGCCAGTTCCGCAAATGAAATTTCCTTTGGCACTGTAATCATACCGCTGGGATTATAACGTTGCGTTATATGCTCAGCTTCAGCTGCAATGCTGTTCAGCACAGGGTTATGGTCGAAATGCAGTACCTTTTCTCTGATATCGTCTGCATTGTCTTTTAACATGATATTAAGCGGAAGCTGAAATAACCTTATGTTTTCGGCACTGCCCGTAAGAAACACAGGTATGGGCTCATATTCAGCACTGCTGCTGAGTTTTTCGTAAATATTACGACCACTTTCCATGCTGATGTGACGTTCATAGCTGTAACCACCCATGATAACGGCAATTTTCTGTTGTGTAGTTTGCCCTGAAGCCAACGCATCTATTTTGCTGTCTA
Organism: Bacteroidota bacterium; assembly: GCA_041170685.1. GTDB lineage: Bacteria > Bacteroidota > Bacteroidia > NS11-12g > UBA955 > RGEC01. The sequence continues at coordinate 22,326 of JBEDNI010000001.1, forward strand.
ATGATTTCAGCGTGTTATTAAGCCATTGTGCCCTAGGCTGGGTTTCAATGCGCTCTGCCACAGAATTGCGTATGATGAAGGTTAAAAACCGTGCAGGATTTAGCCCGATTTCGGCAGCCTGATGAAAAAAGAAACTGCTGGGCATCATCCCGCTGGTGGTGTTTGGGTCGTTCAGAAAAACCTCGTTGTCATCTGAAACGAATCCATCAATACGGGCATACACATTAAAACCAAAAAAGTCATACAAAGCAGTACATGCTGTTCTAATCTCTTCCAGCAATTCAGCCGATCCGGGCATGGGCGTAATCTTGTGGCTCAACCCCGGCAGGTATTTGCTTCTGTAGTCAAAAAAGTCTGTTTTTTTTCTTATTTCTGTAGGCGGCAGGGCAATAGGATTGCCGCTGTCATCTCGAACAACAATGCAACTGAATTCTCGGCCCTGAATAAATTCTTCAAATACAATTTCTGTTTCGGCATCAGGCGACTCCAGCAAGGCAGTGCTGTCTTGCTGTGAAAGCAATACGTTCAGTCGATTCATCAAATCATCGGGCATAAAACACCATTCTCCATTCAGCAGCAATGGTAGCCCCAGTCCGCTGCGTATATCGGTAATTTCCTTGATGCGTTCAACCTGTTCTTCTTCCGATAAGGTTGACCATTCTTCATGATTCAACTGTATTTGGAAGAAAGCCAGATTTACAGCCTTTTCAAAAGTGGAGAAATCGGTATTTTTAAGAACACTCACACCCAGTGAACTGCCTTGATTGGCGGGTTTTACAACAAAATGTTCATTGAATTCGCGATTGTAAAAGAAAAAAAGGTTTCCTTTCTCTTGGTCATCAGCCTGAACCCAGGCATCGCGTTTTAGGGTCTGATAATGGTTTACATATAACCCCGCCCTTTCCTGAAAATCTTTTTGTCGGGCTTTGTTCATGCCCAGTGCAGATGCGAAAATCCCGGAACCTGAATAGGGGATATTGTGCCATTCGAGCAGTCCCTGAATGGTTCCGTCTTCGCCCAATGTGCCATGTAAGGCCAAAAATGCAAAATCAAAATGGTTTTTTAAATCATTAGCAGTGATGGGTGTACCCAAAGATGCCAGCATTTGCTGCTGTGTTTGTTCATCAGGATTGAGGCTTTCTGCGTAAACCTGAAAACCATTGGGCAAATCGGGTAGAAAAGATGCAGGCGGATAAAAATCACGTATACTTCCTTTGTAAACAAATTCCCAGTTCAGAATTACAAAATTGCCAAATGAATCCACAAAAATGGGAACGGCCTCAAACAGGTTTTTATCCAGATTATCATACACGGTTCGGCCACCGGCAAAAGAAACTTCCCTCTCGCGTGAAGCGCCACCAAAGAAAATTCCAACACGGATTTTGGATGTCATTGTTGCAAATTTATGCTATGCCTGCATGCTTTTGAGGTGATGTAATGCACATGCTGTGGATGAGTGCTGAAAACAGGGCGGTTTTTCCCTGTAAATGCGTAATTTCGCAGTCCTTTATTTATGTCAACCGTCTTATTAATTAAATCAAAAGAGTCCATTTTGGGAGTTTCTATCCCCGAGCCGGTAAAACAGTATTTTTCCATCGCATTGAGCGGCGATAGCTGGAGCCATGTTTATCGAGGTCAAGAGGGGGTTTTTTACCTGGAAAAAGCCGGCAAAAACGAAGGACATGTAGAGTCGGAAAGATTGAGAAAAGCCGGAAGCAGTGTAGCGAAATCGCTTAACACCGATAAAACCAATGCTGTTAAGGTTTATAATGTAGATGCAGATGCGGCATGGGGATTGGCACTTGCCGAAGGTATGGCTCTTACAAATTATAAATTTGATAAATATCTTAAAGACCGTGAAAAAACGGCACTTTCACTAAAAACCATTGAGTACAGCGGTGCAGGCTCAGAGAACTGGAATGCGGTTCAAACTATTGTAGAATCTGTCTTTATGGCCCGAGATCTGGTTAATGAACCGGTTTTAGGCTTAAATGCTACAGGTCTGGCAGACAAGTTTGTTCAAATGGGGCAAAATGCCGGATTTAGTGTGGAGGTTTGGAACAAAGCCAAAATTGAGAGTCAGAAGATGGGTGGCCTGCTGTCTGTAAACAAAGGCAGCCAGGATCCGCCTACATTTAGCATAATGGAGTATAAACCTGCCAATGCCAAAAACACCAAACCGATTGTGCTGGTGGGTAAAGGTGTGGTTTTTGATACCGGCGGACTTAGCCTTAAACCCACCCCGGCCAGCATGGATTATATGAAATGCGATATGGCGGGTTCTGCGGTTGTTGGCGGTGTTATGTATGCAGTTGGAAAATTAAAACTGCCGCTGTGGGTTATTGGATTGGTTCCCGCCACTGACAACCGTCCGGGTGAAAACGCCATTTGCCCGGGCGATATTATTACTACATTCGACAGTACCACCGTGGAAGTGCTCAATACCGACGCCGAAGGACGTTTGATTTTGTGCGATGCCCTTGCCTTTGCCAAAAAATATGAACCTGAACTTGTCATGGATTTTGCCACACTCACAGGTGCTGCTGCCAGGGCACTGGGTGCATATGGAAGCGCCATGATGGGAACTGCAGCTGAATCTGTTAAACAAGCTGTAAAAGCTGCCGGTGAAACCGTGTACGAGCGTCTGGCAGAATTTCCGCTATGGGAAGAGTATAGCGAAGAAATGAAAGGCGATATCAGCGATCTGAAAAACCTTGGAAAAGCAGAAGGCGGAGCCCAGACAGCCGGTGCCTTCCTGAAGTATTTTACCGATTATCCATGGCTGCATTTTGATATTGCAGGTACTGCGTTCAACCATGCCCCTGATGCATACCGCGTAAAAGGGGGAACTGGTGTGGGTGTTCGTATGGTAGTTCAGTTTTTAATGGACAAAGCGAATGGATAAAGTTAAACCTGTAATTGGAATAACCCAGGGCGATCCCAACGGTGTTGGGCTGGAACTCATCATTCGCACCTTTGCTGACGAGAATATTTATAAATACTGCACGCCTGTGGTATATGCTTCACCCAAAAGCTTTGTGTTTTACAAAAAGTTACTGAATTTACAGGAACCCATGTATCACCTGGTGCAAAGTGCCTCTGAAGCTAAAGAAGGCAGGCTAAATCTTGTGGTGAGCAGCGATACAAGCATGGAAATTACACCCGGACAAGCATCTGATGCCGCCGGCAAGGAAGCTTTGTTGGCTTTGGATAAAGTACTTTTAGATGTTGCTGCAGGGCATTTACAGGCGATAGTCACCGCGCCCCTTGATAAAAATACTGTGGCTGCCAATCTGCCCGGATTTAGCGGACATACAGGATACATAGCCGATAAATTAGGCGTAGATCACTATGCCATGTTGCTGGTGAGTGAAAAGCTGCGCGTGGGGCTAGTTACCGAACATTTACCGGTGAGTCAAATAGCGCAAGCCATAACCATTGATAAAATATTTGCAAAGCTCAACATATTGCACACCTCCCTGCGTGAAGACTTTGCATGTACCAAGCCTCGTATTGCAGTGCTTGGGTTGAATCCCCATGCCGGTGATGGAGGATTATTGGGTAAGGAAGAAATTGAAATTATCAAACCCGCCATCGCTAAAGTGTTTGCTGAGGGTAAACTGGTTTATGGGCCTTATTCAGCCGATAGTTTCTTTGGCAGCGGTGCCTACAAGACCTTCGATGGAATATTGGCCATGTACCACGACCAAGGGCTGATTCCATTCAAAACATTCGCCTTTTACGACGGCGTAAACTATACGGCAGGTCTTAATGTGGTGCGCACCAGCCCTGACCATGGCACTGCTTACGACCTGGCCGGAAAGGGCACCTGTGAAACATTGTCTTTCAGGAACGCTATTTATGAAGCCATTGGAATTGTCCGCAACAGACTGCAGCACCATCAGGATTATGAAAATCCGCTGCCCTACGCAGAACTGAGAAGAGAAAAGTTTCGTATTGATTTTTAACGCATAAGCGTCAATACCCCTGATTTGTAATAAGGTTTAAAATTACTTCTGAAACTGGCGATCCAGGTATAGACACCGTCTGCTGCCATTACATTTCCAAGAGTTCCATCCCACGCTGTCTGTCCTTCACGGTTCTCCCATATTTTTTCACCCCAGCGGTTGTAAATGGCTATTTTCAATTCCTGAACATCTTTAATAGTGGGGCCCCAAACATCATTTTTGCCGTCCCCATTGGGAGAGAAGGCCGTAGGGACATGCCATATTAACTGGCAATTACTGCCAATCATCATTTCATCACTGCCTGTGCAACCATTAAAGTCGGTTACTCTCACGCTGTATTTGCCATATTGAGTGGCAGTAATAGTATTGGCTGTTGAATTATTGCTCCAGGTAACCAACTGATAACCATTTCCAACGGTTAAAGGATAGGAGAAAAGTCCGCAGAAAGCAGTATCTAAGCCCAGGTCGGGTTTGGGTGAAGCAAATACGCGAATATTAACAGTATCACTATATGCTCCGCAGGCATTTGAGGCCGTAACAATATACAGGCCGGCAGAATTGCCTTTTATGCTTAGGCCGGTTTCACCTGTATTCCATGTGTATTGTCCCGGCCCTCCCAAGGCATTCGCTGTTAGGGTAGGAATGGGGCTTACAAAATCACAAAATGAACGATCTGAGGGTGCTTTAACTTTGGGAGAGTTAAGGAAAGCAATGCTGACGGAGTCTGTCACAGTGCCACAGTTATTGGTGCCTGTTGCCCAGTATCTACCCTGTGCATTCACAATTCTGTTGTTTGCTAAAGAACTGTTTTCCCACTGGATTTGACTCAGGAATTTAATAGATACGGGCACAATTTGCCAGGAAGCGGCATCGCAAATCAGTGTATCAGAGCCAAGATTTATGATGGGGCTGAAGCCTCTTTCTACCCGGAAGTTTGCGCTGCTGGTTCCACAAATACTCTCGGCAGTGGCTGTAATCAAACCTGTGTCTTTTATTTTCAGCTGTCTGCCCGTATCTCCTGTGCTCCAGCGTATGTTAGCAAAGCTGTTGTCATTTACCGTTTGCACCAGTTGATAATTGTCGCACCACAAAATATTACCCAGTGAAAATGGCTTGGGGATTTTGCCCATTTGCAGTTTGATTGTATCTGTATAGGACTTGCAACTGTTGCTGATGTTAACGGTATAAATGCCTGCTTTTGACAGTTTACGCGATGAGTCTGTACTTCCGTCATTCCACTTCACACTTGTCCATCTGGAGAATCCTTTGCGGGTTATTTGGAAACTGTCTTTATCGCAAATCAGGGTATCTGTTTTGTAAGATATAGTAGGGATGCTGTCTGCATCTATACTTACACTGTCTTGTAATGAACCACACTGATTGCTGATTGCAATATTGTAAAGCCCGGCTTTGGTAACATTTATTTCACGAACTGAGTCCATCGTATTCCATACGTATGATGCAGAAATAGAATCGCTGCCCGAACGTAATTTAAGGGTGAAGGGTTTACAGAGTAGGGTGTCTTTTTGCCAAATGCCCCTTATGGGTTTATACTGTTTGGTGATCTGAATGCTGTCATAACGCCATTGGCAAACAGGTGTCCACATAGCAACCAAGTATTTCCCAGTTGCATTGGCAAAAATCTGTTGTGTGGTATCGCCTGTATTCCAGAGATACTTGATTCCTTTGATGGTATCGTTTTTTGCATCCAGCCGAATACCATATTTGTTGCAGATGAGGGTATCTTTTTTTAAGTAGGCTTTGGCGCTTGGAACCGTTTTAAAAATGATGGTATCAGTTTTATTTCCGCACCCATAGGTGGCTGTAACCCAGTATTTGCCCGGTTTTTGAACAATAAAGTACTTTAAGGTGCTGCCATCCTGCCATAAAAAAGTTCCGCCGGGATTGCCGGGATCAAGTATGCGATAGTTTCTATCACAGTTTAACACGTCCGGTCCAAAATCGATGGGATCAACCTTCAGTGTGTCTCTCCATTTAACTAACCTACCACAATAGGATGTATTGTTAGGAACAACGGATTTCCATGCATTCTTAGTCGGATAATCATTGCCTGAACCCCAGCCCCCCATTAATATATGGCTAACACACCCAATTCTGCGTGTCTGAATGGCGAAAAAATAATCTGTACCGGTGCTGCCAAAGTAGGATAAATACCCAAAACTCCCATTGATGGATAATTTGCCTACATAGCCGTCATAACTGCCTTTCAGGGTTTTTTGATAAGCGTCGGAAGTGGTGGGCAGAGCATTGCTTGTGGTGCTTCCGGCAAATACACATTCATCTTTTGTGTTTATACTAATTCGCTGTCTCCAGGCATAGGTATTATTGGTTATGTAGGTTGTCCAGCGTGGGAAGGCACCGTTCTTGTAGATTCTCATGATAAAAGAAGAACCATTCCAACCTGTGCTGGATCCGCCAGGAAAGGCGTTGGTTGCGGCCGGAAGGTCGTTGGCCCCGGCTATGCCCTGAATGAAAATTTCTTCCTGGTCGTTTACTGCAATCGCTGAGATGTAGTCATATCCTGATGTTCCGATGTATTTAGAGATTAGAAATTTTGTAAACCCGGAATCCACTTTGAATAAAAAACCGTCCCATCCGCCGCCTTTGTAAAATCCGCCAAAATTTTTGGTGCCGAAGGTTACAGGAAGGTTATCGCTGTTGGTCCATCCTGCAGCATACACCTGGTTGTTTGCATCAACACTGAGCGCATAGACATATTCAGAGCCAACCCCAATAAGGGCTACACAATTCAATATGGCCGATCCATCGTTTTTTAAGCGAATGATATTGGCTTCAGTCCCACCGCCCACCTGACCGGGTGGGTTGATGTCCTTTGTAACCGGATAGGTAGAGTTTCCATAGGGAGCAATGTAAACCTGCCCTGATTCATTCACTTCAATGGTCCAGCAGTAGCCTTTTATGTATGTAGAGTAAATCAGGGCAGTACCATCAGATTTAATTCCTGTTATATAACTGGTGTAGGTTGAAGCGCTCGGAATTTTACTTTCTAGAACGCCACTGGTTACCGGGTAATCTGAAGATAAGGTATATCCTGTTAAAAAGGCATCACCATTTTCTTTGGTTGCTAGTGCATAACCATACTCTGTTGCGTTACCTCCCACGTAAATAAAATAATCCGGTTTCCCTCCACCTGAAGGAATTTTGCAAAGGAATGCATCCGATCCGCCATTCAATGACGTATCATAGGTGCCCGGCTTTGCAGGAAACTTATCATACGTAACGCCGGTGATGTAACTGTTGTTGTTTTCATCTACATCCACATCATATATGTAGGTCCAGGCGGTTACATAACTGTTTCCGTAGAAATAAGTGCTGTAATCAATGTAGAAGGGATCAATGAGGACGGGTAAATTTTTATCCCTGTTTTCAGGAATTTTGATTTTGAAGGTGTTTGTTCCTGTTTGTTCGTATGCAACATTTAAGGCAGATTGCTTGCCATCGAGGTAATAGCTACCCGGGATTTTATCTACTATCTGCCCAAAAGCACTTTCCATGATGATATTTCCGTCCTTATCGGCATGGGTATTGGAAAATCCATCCAAACTGAATGCGATTTGGGGTTCATAGCCTGCTTCTACCCGATAATCTACCTTCAATACCCCGTTCTGTTCCGTAAAAACTGCATTCACTCCGGGATATAGATTGATTATACTTAGCTGACTGCCTAAAGTTGGATACAGAATTTTGGATTGGGTGTTTTGATTAACAAAACCAACATTTTTGGTTTCAGTCGCTTTTAAATTATAATTGTAATTTCCGGTATTTAAATAGTGTACGTTCCATACCTGTGCAGATAACTCCGGATCCAGATGGCGTTGCTGCCCAGTAACAACATCAGTAAATAATTTTCCGCTGCTTTTTTCTTTGAAAGCACAATACGTAATCCGATTGTTAAAAAATCTTACATGAAACCGGCCCGCTTGATATCGATATAAACTGCCATCATCCCATTGTCCCTCATTTTTTACAAAGCATGCCGGCAGTTGTATCTGTTCCTGAGAGTTAGTAGCCAGCACTTCTAACCCAAAGTATGCGTTTAAAATCGCACTAAGGAATAAAAAAAATATCGTTTTCCTCACGTCAGTCTTTCAATACAACAGACAAAGTTAAGGGTTGTTCTGTTGTATCAAATCTTTAGATCATTTAGGATAACACTTTTTAACTGTTGCATGACACAATTAGCAGCCCTGATCATGAATTGTTCTCGGGTTCCAAATAGGTGGAATTTCTTTACAAAACTTCCTTTTTTTGTGGCAATACCGATATAAATTAGACCCACTGGTTTTTGGTTTGTAGCGCCGCCCGGACCGGCAATGCCGGTAGTGCTAACTGCGATATCGGCATTGAATTTTTTCAAGGCCGCTTCACACATTAACCTTGCACAGGTTTCACTTACTGCGCCTTCTGTTTCAAACACGGAAGCAGATACACCCAGTTCCTGTTGTTTGATTTCATTGGAATAACTGACAATGCTGCCTCTGAAAACAGCAGAAATACCGGGTTCCAGCACCAGCTGATTGGCAATGAAACCTCCTGTACAACTTTCTGCAAAGGTGATTTTTATTTTATTTTGGATAAGCAGACGGGCAATATGTTTAACCGGGCTGATGTCTTCATCCACAAATACTGAATCACCGCACACCTCGCACATTCGGTTGAAATAACCCTCAATTTCCGATTTTAATGAATCTGCGTCGTCAGCATGTCCGGAAAGTCGAAGTTTTACCGTATTGAAGGCCGGTAAATAAGCGAGACTGATGTGGGGTGGCAATGTTAACTCAAATTCTTCAAGACGTTTGCTAAGTAAACTTTCGGGCACACCTACCGTTACAGCGGTATAATGCAGGATTTCAGATGTTTTAAACCGGTTTTTGATGCGAGGAAAAACCCTGTTTTCCATAATATGCATCATTTCATTCGGCACCCCCGGCATGCTCACCAGCACTTTGCCTTTTTGATCGAACCACATACCAGGTGCTGTGCCCACTTCGTTGTGCAGAACCTCACATACTTCAAGCACATCGGCCTGCTGCCGGTTTATTTCGAGAAGTTGCCTTCCCCTGCGGGCAAAAATACTTTCAAGATGCGCTGAAACGCCTTCATCGCGCCTGAAACCACATCCATATAGTTTTGCCAGCGTTTTTTTGGTGATGTCGTCTTTGGTTGGACCCAGACCACCGGTTACCAGCAGAAAATCCACCCTTTGAAAGGCTTCATTTATAGCAGATATTATTTCGTTCTCACTGTCGCTGATGGCTGTTTTTCTTGAAATCTGAATGCCATGCAATGCAATGTTTTTGCCTATCCAGGCACTGTTGGTATCAACTGTCTGACCAATCAGTAATTCGTCGCCAATGGTTATTATCTCCGCATTCATTGATGGTATTATAAACCGATGATTTCAAGTTGTGATTGAATATCGGGAACGCAAAATTAAATTAGATGCTGCGTATTTCTTTTTTTATCCGGATTAAACTGATAATAAAGAGAAAACCCGGCCGTTTCCGGTCGGGCTTTCTATAATGAAAAGGAAAAAGGGTGCTATTTCGGTGGATTTGATTTATCAAATCACTACTACAACATTAAATGACACTCACAATAGGTTATCAACCTTTTTGGCAGATTTGTACACATTTTTTGTGAATAAGTGCGGCTTAATTCAACTTTGTCGTGTGCAACCAATTATCGTGTATACAGACGGTGCTGCTTTAGGAAATCCCGGTCCGGGTGGCTATGCTGCCGTGCTGATGTATGGCGATAAAAGAAAGGAGATTTTTGGTGCCTATGAGCTCACCACCAACAATCGCATGGAATTGCTGGCGGTGATTCGTGCGCTCGACAACATAAAGAGCCGTGGCATTCCGGTACACATATACTCAGACAGTCAGTATGTGTGCAATGCTATACTGAAAGGCTGGCTATTTGGCTGGAAGAAAAAAGGTTGGGTAAAAGTAAAAAATCCTGATTTGTGGCAGCGTTTTTATCCGTTATATGATTTGTTCAAACCTCAGTTTCATTGGGTAAAAGGACATTCAGGGGTGCCCGAAAACGAACGTTGCGATGTGCTGGCAACGCAGGCTGCCGCCAATGGGCCTTTTGAAAAGGATACTTGGTATGAAATCCATGTAGCCGCGCCGGATAAACTGCTTTAATCTGCAAACATCTTAAGCAACTCATGGGCGTTGCCCACAGCAGCAGATCCGGCGGTG
>JBEDNI010000002.1:0-37617 GCA_041170685.1 Bacteroidota bacterium
ATTACGCTGGAGGCGGCGTTGACAATGTTTCGGGTGCTTCGGTAGTTTTGCTCCAGTTTTACTGTAAACACATCCGGATAGTCGCGGTTAAAGTTGAGTATGTTTTGGATATTGGCACCACGGAATGCATAAATACTCTGAGCATCATCGCCCACTACACAGATGTTCTGATGCACCGCCGCAATGCGCTTGGTGATCATGTATTGAACAGTATTCGTATCCTGATACTCATCTACCATCACATACTTGAAGCGGTGTTGCCATTTATGGCATACATCAGGGTGTTTTTCCAGCAGAAGGTATGTGTTTATGAGAATATCATCAAAGTCCATAGCACCGGCGCGGTAACAACGTTCGGTATAAGCTTTGAAAATTTCAGCAAATTTTGGACGGTTTGCGTTTTTGTCCTGTTGGTTGAGTTCTTCATTTTTAAGATAAGCAGCCGCCGTAATCAGGTTGTTTTTGGCCATGCTAATCCGGCCAAGCACCATGCCCGGTTTGTAGGTTTTGTCATCCAAGTTCATCTCCTTCAGGATGCTCTTAATCAGGCTTTTGCTATCGTCTGTATCGTAAATGGTAAAGTTAGGCGGATACCCCAGTTTTTCGGCTTCTTGCCTGAGTATTCTGGCAAAAACACTATGAAAAGTTCCCATCCATAGACTTTTGGCCGCCGGCCCCACAAGGTTTTCAATCCGATTGCGCATTTCTCTGGCTGCCTTATTGGTGAATGTAAGCGACAAGATGCTGAAAGGGTCAGCACCTTTGTGCAGCAGGTGGGCAATCCTAAAGGTAAGTACGCGGGTTTTACCCGATCCTGCACCGGCTATAATCATCACGGGGCCGTCTATATGTGTTACGGCCTGCCGCTGAGGATCGTTCAATTTTTCCAGATATGGCGGAATGTCATCAGGTTCGTTTTGGTCTGGCCAGCGCATAAAGAACTACAAAATTACTGTAGCATTGTGGCCGACTGTAAAACACTTTTGCACAGTTCATGCCCAAAAATGATTGCATGTTTGAATTTTTTGCCATATATTTGTTCAAACAAACATGAAAAGGCGTGCATTGTTACATGGATTGTGTATGCTTCCACTTGGTGCTATGGTAAAAGATATAAAGATATTACAGGAATGGATTGATGGAACCCCGGCAACAGTTCGTCAGCCGGTGATGTTTATAGGGCATGGCAGTCCCATGAATGCCATAGAAACCAATCCTTACACCAAGGCATTGCAGGAAATAGGTACCCGAATTTTAGAAAGAAACAAGCCCATAGCCACATTGGTGGTTTCAGCCCACTGGCTGACAAAAGGAACCTTTGTGCAAGTGGCCGAAAAACCGGAAATTATCTATGATTTTGGGGGATTTCCTTATGAACTTTATAAAGTTCAGTACCCTGTTCAGGGCTCACCTGAGCGCGCAAAAGAAGCCGCATCACTGTTGAACGGTGCGCATGTAACAACAGATTGGGGTTTAGATCATGGGGCATGGGCGGTATTAAAGCACCTGTTTCCACAGGCAAACATTCCGTCTTTTCAATTGAGTATAGACTGGGGCAAACCTATGCAGCATCATTTTGAGTTGGCAGGATTGCTATCAAAACTCAGGGATCGCGGTGTGCTCATTATTGGAAGCGGGAATATCGTTCACAACCTGGGAGCCAGTATCCCCATGCTTGGGCGCGGTGATAAAAAAGCTTTTGACTGGGCTATTGAATTTGATACCTGGGTTGCAGATGCATTGAAAAATGGGGATTACCGAAAGCTGAACAACTATGAAAGTGCCGGCAAAATGGCACAATTGTCTGTGCCGTCCCCCGATCACTACATTCCCATGCTTTACAGCCTGGGCTTAGTCAGGCATGATGAGGAAGTCCGATCATTTTATGAAAGCGTGGAATATGGCGGCATCAGTATGCGCAGCTTCATCGTAGAGTCTTGAGGATGCACTTTTTTTGGAATATTCACTTTTTTTTCGTATATTTACAATCATGAGAAGTTATGGCCTGATAGTGGGTGCACTGTTGTTTACCTCCATATTTACACTGATGCACTGTAAAAAATCGACTGGTGCCGGCTTTGAACATGCCATTATGCGCCCCTGGTTTGATAAGAATTGTAAGTCGTGTCATGGTAGTGGTGGCAGCAATAGTCGAAACTGGGCATACAATCCAAATGATTATGGTGCATATTTATGAAGTAGTCTATACCCAAAAAACCATGCCTCCTGCAGGTCTGACTTCAGAGGAGCTGGAACAGTTTAAAGCGTGGTATGATTCGGGCTACCCCGTAAAATAATATGGGCATTAATCTGGCAAATGTCTTGTTGATTATATTTGCCTGATGCAAGTTTACACGAGTAGTGACCTATTGTTGGTATTTATTGCAATTATCGGAATAGGGGTTTTTGTGGTGAGTTTGCTATGGCGCAATAGGGAACGTAAAATCCTGAGTTCACTTTCAAAATTAATCGCCATTGAAAAGGAAGACCATAGCCAGCGAGACTTCTCTCAGGTTAAGGATGTGGAAGAGGCGTTAAAAAAACTATTTGAGTCCAGAAAAGAAGAGATGGATCAATTAAAGCGCCTTGAGGGATACAGACGCGACTACATCGGCAATGTGGCGCATGAGTTGAAAACCCCCATTTTTAGTATTCAGGGATATCTGGATAACATTCTGGATGATGATGATGTGGATGAAGAAACCCAGAAAATATTTTTGGAAAAAGCTTCCAAAAACGCACAGCGGCTGGTTCAGATTGTGAGCGACTTGGATACCATTACAAAATATGAAAGTGGCTTTCTGCGGCTGGAGTATGAAGACTTCGATATCAAAGAACTGGCAGACGAAGTAATTGAGAGTTTAGAAATACAGGCCAAGGAGCGTAAAATAACGCTCTATGAATTTGCCGGTTCCGGCCGATTTTGGGTTCATGCAGATAAATTCAGGATGAGGCAGGTGCTAACCAACCTTGTATTAAACAGCATTCGTTATGGTAAGGAGAGCGGGTACACCAAGATTAGATTGAGCGATACAGGGGAAAAGATTATTGTGGAAGTGGCCGACAACGGCATTGGCATTGGCAGAGATTCGCTGTCTAGGGTGTTTGAAAGATTTTACCGCGCAGATAAAAGCAGAAGCAGAGACAGTGGGGGCAGTGGACTGGGGTTAAGTATATGTAAACATATCATGGAATCACATGGTGAACACATAGAAGTGATGAGTACCGAAGGAGCAGGCAGTGTTTTTTCTTTTGCACTAAAAAAGTCTGAATCTAACGAACTCTAGTGGTTTGGGTTTTGGACAATCTCTTGAATGTGTGAATAAATTTGACGGGGTTTTAATGATTAGCCCACAGGTGGAATTAAATTTGCCCCGCTAATAATACAAAAATAAATAAAGTATGACCGACATCAGTAGCAAAGGAGCTCCCCAGTACAATCCGCTGGAGAGCATGATGAGCCGATTCAATGAGGCAGTAAATATTTTAGGTTTAGATAATCATTTTGCCAATTTGTTAAAAGTTCCGGATAAGGCCGTTATTGTAAACATTCCGGTAACTATGGACGATGGCACCATACAGGTTTATGAAGGGTACAGGGTTGTACACAGTGTGCATCTGGGCCCCAGCAAAGGGGGAATCAGATACAGCATGGATGTGCACCTGGATGAGGTAAAAGCACTTGCTGCCTGGATGACATGGAAATGTGCAGTGGTAAATATTCCTTACGGCGGGGCCAAAGGAGGTATCAAATGCGATCCACGCAGCATGAGTAAGGGCGAACTTGAACGACTTACCCGTGGCTACACGCTGGCCATGAAGGATGTTTTTGGTGAAGATAAAGATATTCCGGCGCCCGACATGGGCACCGGACAACAGGAAATGGCCTGGATACTGGATGAGTTTAGCAAAATTCGCGGACAAAACAGTTGGGGTGTGGTAACAGGGAAGCCGCTCGTACTGGGTGGAAGTCAGGGTAGGGTAGAAGCCACCGGACGCGGCGTAATGGTAAGCACCCGCAGTGCATTGGCCAAACTGGGTATCAAACCTACCGAGGCATCCTGCGTTGTGCAGGGATTTGGCAACGTAGGCAGTATTTCCGCCAAGCTTATTGCCAAGCTGGGTGTGAAAATAGTAGGCATTTCCGATATCAGCGGCGGATATCATAATCCCAATGGCATTGATGTCGAAGAGGCCATGGCATTTGTGGCCAAAAGCCCAACCCGCAGTCTCGAAGGGTATACCGGTGGAAGCAAAGTTTCCAATGCCGAGTTACTGACGCTCCCTTGCGATGTGTTGGTGCCTGCCGCCATGGAAGATCAGATAACAGCGGAAAATGCTGCAGATATTAAGGCCAAACTGATTGTGGAAGGTGCCAATGGCCCTACCACAGCAGATGCTGACCCTATCCTGAATGCCAAAGGCGTGTTAGTAGTGCCTGATATTCTGGCGAATGCCGGTGGAGTGACCGTGAGTTATTTTGAATGGGTACAAAACCGCCTGGGATACTACTGGACCGAAGAAAGGGTACATCGCCGCGCAGACAGGGCCATGAAAATGGCTTTTGACAACGTATATGCTGCATCAGAAAAATATAAGGTAAGCATGCGGATTGCAGCATACATTGTGGCCATTGATAAAGTTGCCAGTACCCTCAAACTGAGAGGTTCCTTCTAATTTTATTCCATGATACTACACAGGGAAGGCTTCAAAATCATCTTATTTTCCACCTTAATCTTGGGTGGACTTAACTTTGGTTTGCATGAATGGCTGGGTGATAACCTGATTGCTCAGTCAGTTCTCATACTGTCTCTAATCCTTTATATACTCATTATTCAGTTTTTCAGGAATCCTAAAAGATTTACCCCTCAGGATGAAAACCATATCATTGCCCCTGCAGACGGCAAGGTTGTGGTGATTGAAGATGTAGAAGAGCCGGAGTTTTTTAAGGGCAAGCGCAAACAAATCAGCATTTTTATGTCGCCGCTCAATGTACACGTAAACCGCTACCCTATTTCAGGCAAAGTCATATACCAAAAGTACTACCCTGGAAAATACCTGGTCGCCTGGCACCCAAAAAGCAGCACAGAAAATGAGCGAACCACCGTGGTGGTTGAAAATGCGAAGGCCCAGATTCTGTTCAGACAGATTGCGGGTGCTCTGGCACGGCGTATTGTTTGTTATGCCAAAGCTGACGATAAGGCAATACAAGGTGCTGAGTATGGATTTATAAAATTTGGAAGCCGTATCGATCTGTTTTTACCCGTGGATTGTAAAGTCAATGTCACTTTGGGACAAAAAACCACCGGTGGAGAGACCATACTTGCTTTTCTGGCCTGATTGTTGTAAATTTGAATTAATAACATCTAAATAAAGCATAACATGAAAAAAATAATCGTTTTCGCCATTTGCGCCGTTGGATTTGCTTTCGCAGCGCATGCACAAACTACTTCGGCCGATGTTGCACCTACTAAACCAGAAGATCAGTTGGCCGCTGAAAAGAATGGAACTGCGGTAGCCACCACGCAATCAGTAGAGAAAAAGCAGTGCGCAGGAGCCACCAAATCTTGCAGTAAATCTACTGCCGGAAAATCTTGCTGCAAAGCAAAAACCGGAGAAGCTTCAGCCACAGCAGCCGGTACCGAAAAGAAATCATGCTGCAAAGACAAGGCAGCAGGCACTGCCGCTTGTAAGGGCCATGAATCAGCCGCCAATGGCGAAAAGAAATCTTGTGCCAAGCCCTGCTGTAAAAAAGCTGAGCACTAAACCATTGTAATTTCATAAAAAAGGTCGCCGATTGGCGGCCTTTTCTTTTTTATGCGTGTCGCTGCCCTTTATTTTTGCACCCTGAATGCAAAAAGATAAAGGATTTCGCAGGCGGGTAATTACCTTAATTACGGTTGTGCTGATTACCGCTGCGGTGGTGGCAGTTTATCTGGCCTATGGGGTGCATTCCCGAAGTAATTTACCGTTAATTGTACCACACAAAGCCCAATGGTTTTATCACTTTCAAAGCCGCAGTGTAGACGAAGCCGCCCGAAAATCTGCAGACAGCCGTCCTTTGTATTACGATAGTTTCTACTACACCCTCCTTAAATTGCCTGTTTTGCACAATGTAAAAGATGCCGGTCAGCCCGGAATATACCTAATGACTGACGTGGTGCTTTTTGCTGATAACCAAGGATGGTATGCGGCTCTCACTGTCACTTCAGAGGAAAAACTTAACGCATTTTGCAGGGATAATGTACCTTCCAACCTCATAGAAAAGCCGGTTGAAAAACCGGGATTCACCTATGTGAAATCTAAAACCAGAAACCTTTATTTTGCCTATAAGCACAAGGCATGTGTATTTTACGTACCTGCAGATACCGCTTGTGATGTTGCTGCCGCTGAAGCTGCATTAAATGCAGTCTTCACCCAAAAAGACAGCAGTATCTATAATATTCAGTCCCTGCAAAATATTTACGATAAGGAATGCCAGGTGGTTTTCTGGGGAGGAAACATCGGGCATGGTGTTCAGCTGTCAAACGAATTTGCACAATTTCATTTTTCCGATTCTATCAGAAACCAAAAGCCAGTTTCGCCGTTATATCTGTTCAGCAAAGCGGGAATATCCTACAACGAAGCTGATATTGACCGAATTTTGAATAAAAATAACCAAATCACGTCCCGTGAATATCTGAATCAGACATTTCGGGCGATGTATTACTTTTTAAAACCATTTGTACAATGAGTGTTGCAACAACCTTAAAAAAACTGCTAAGTGAGCGGATTCTGATAATTGATGGTGCCATGGGTACCATGATTCAAAAACATAAACTTACTGAAGAAGATTATCGCGGTGAACGATTCAGAGATTATGCCCATTCGCTGAAAGGCAATAATGATTTGTTGGTGCTGACACAGCCGCAAATAATTTTAGATATTCACCGAGCATTTCTGGAGGCAGGGGCCGATATATTGGAAACCAATACCTTCAGCGCCAATGCAATTTCCATGGCAGATTACCACATGGAAAACCTGGTGTGGGAACTCAATGTAGAAGCAACAAAACTGGCCAGAAAGGCGGCGGATGAATTCAATGCCAAAAATCCGGATAAACCCCGTTTTGTGGCCGGCTCAGTGGGTCCCACCAACCGCACGGCAAGTCTCAGTCCGGATGTGAATAATCCCGGTTACAGGGCAGTGAATTTTGAGGATTTACGTGTTGCCTACCGCGAGCAGGTGCAGGCATTGATGGAGGCAGGATGTGATCTGTTGCTGGTGGAAACAGTATTTGATACGCTGAACTGCAAAGCCGCACTTTTTGCGATTAACGAACTCAAGGAGGAAATGAACTCAGATATTCCGGTAATGGTAAGTGGAACCATTACGGATAATTCAGGGCGAACACTGAGTGGACAAACACCTGAGGCCTTCTGGAACTCGGTTTCACATGGTAACATTATTTCGGTGGGATTCAATTGCGCATTGGGTGCGGAACAGATGCGGCCCTATATCGAGGAGTTAAGCCGAGTAGCCTGGATTAATGTGAGTTGTTACCCTAATGCGGGACTGCCTAATGAATTTGGTGAATACGACGATACCCCCGAGGGAATGGCGGCAGTGCTGGAAGGATGGTGTAAAGAGGGTTGGATTAATTTGGTGGGTGGTTGTTGCGGAACAACCCCGGAACATATTCAGTCTATTGCACGTGTGGCGGCCATGTATAAACCAAGGACCATACCTACTTTAACATTACCATAAGAGTAGACTGTAATTTTTTTATCGAAATGGTTGTATCTTTGCAAACTCATTAAAAAAATGGCTGATATTCAAACCATGAATACGCCCGCTACGGTCTTTGATCTTTTTGCAGGGCTTGAATCTACCCAACACGAACAAATCGTTTTTTGTCAGGATAATGCCACGGGGCTCAAAGCCATTATAGCCATTCATAATACGGTTCTTGGACCGGGTTTGGGTGGTACGCGCATGTGGACCTATGCCAATGAAAAAGATGCAGTGCGCGATGCACGCGCGATGCACTGCGCCTTAGCCGTGGTATGACTTACAAAGCGTCGGTGGCCGGACTCAATCTCGGAGGCGCCAAAGCAGTGATTATCGGTGATCCCAAAACTGCCAAGAGTGAGGCGCTCATGCGTAAATTCGGTCGTTTTGTTGAAAACCTGAATGGTAAATACATCACGGCTGAAGATGTAGGGACTACCACACGTGATATGGAGTATGTGAACATGGAGACAGACCATGTTGTGGGTTTGCCCGAAATGATGGGCGGTGGCGGTGATCCTTCACCGGTTACTGCATTCGGAACATATATGGGCATCAAGGCATCTGCCAAAAAAGCCTGGGGAAGCGATAGCCTTAGCGGCAAAAGTGTTGCTGTTCAGGGTATTGGTAAAGTAGGTATGCATCTACTGGAACATCTGGTAAAAGAAGGTGCAACCCTTTACGTAGCCGATATCAATGAATCAGCGCTGAAGCAGGCCGCTGAAATGGGTGCCATTCCCGTAAGCGGCGACGACATGTATGATTTGAATGTAGACGTATTTGCTCCTTGCGCTTTGGGTGCCATTCTTAATGATAATACCATTCCTCGCCTGAAATGCCAGGTGGTGGCAGGCGCAGCCAACAACCAGCTTGAAGACGAAAAAGTACATGGCGACATGCTCAAAGCCAAAGGCATCGTGTATGCACCTGACTTTGTAATCAATGCCGGTGGATTGATTAACGTTTACAGCGAGTACAACGGATATGTGCGTGAACAGGCCATGGCACAGGCGGAAAATATTTATAAAACGATATTGGATATTTATTCTCTGGCTGATGCTCAAAATGTGAATAATCAGCAGGCAGCCATCAAACTGGCAGAAAAGCGCATTCACGACATGATGCTGGTCCACAGCACTTATTAAGGTAGCGCCCTTTAATCTTCACACACACCTGATATTTCAGGATTCATATCTGTTTTTTCAAGGAAATTGCATTAATTGCAAATAATATGAGATTGTTGCGACATCCCTTGCAAAATGCAGCTGTTTGCGTTTTGCTCATTGTGTTGGCAGTGGTCTTACAGGTATTATTCTGGAGACAAGCTGAATGGCCCGCCGGTGGTCAGGACAGCTGGAATCATTATCTATATGCTCGATTTGCTCCTGAACATCCTGAATTATTGACTGATCAGTGGGGTAAGCCGTTTTTTACACTTATTGCCGTACCCTTCGCCTATTTTGGAATCGCAGGGGTGTATGTGTTAAATATCTTGTGCATGGCAGCTGGCGGCTGGCTACTTTATTTGACCTCCAAACGACTCAATTTTAAAATGCCTTGGCTGGCTACATTATTTTTCTTTTTTCAACCTGTTGTTTTTGGCAATATCATCAGTGCACTCACAGAACCGCTGAATGCGTTTGTACTGTGCCTGGCCATTTACTGGCTGGCTTCGCTCAGGTATGTTCCCGCTGCTATTCTGGTTTCGTTGTTTCCGTTCTTTAGGTCAGAAGGTGTGATTTTATGGGCAGTTGTAATGCTGTTTTTCATGGTCCGTGCCCGCTGGAAACCGCTGATTTGGTTGTTCTCAGGAACATTGGTTTTGAGTTTAATCGGGGCGTTGGTTTCAGGTGATGTATTCTGGATACTTACCCATAATCCTTACTTCAAAGCAGAAATAGAAAATCGTTTTCAAATAGGCCATGGCGATTTCTGGCATTACCTGCATGCGCAAAGACAAATTTGGGGAGGAATTGTCACTGCCTTGTCTGCATTAGCCTTGGCATGGTTACTCGCCCATATTGTATACCTCACACAGAAAAAAACACCGGAAGAAAAGAGTCGGTTTTGTTTTTGGCTGATTGCACCCATGTTTTTGGCCTTTTTTCTGGCCCATTCCTTGATTTGGTATAAAGGTTCATTCGGATCGCATGGTTTGCTGCGGGTTTTTCTCTTAACCGCACCCCTCACGGCGTTACTGGCTCAGTATGCATCCGATAAAATTCTGACTATTGATATTAAAAGTATCAAACGGTTGTATGTTGCTGCAGTTGTCATCCTCATGCTTAAGAGCGCCTATGACGGGAATAAAACGCCCTATCCATGGCAATCTGAGCCCACTGTAGCTGCTTTTCCCGGAGAACCGCAACTGAATAGTGCATTAGATTTTATTGACCAACAGGGATTAAAGAACAAAGTGCTGATACATCAGTTGCCCTGGCTGAATGCCCGTCTGAGTCTTGATCCATGGGCAAAACCTGAAACGGCAAAAACCTTCTATATCTGGAGCATTGACAAACGGCCCGGCAAAGACTGGATGCTTGATAGTGCTGTTGTGCTGTGGGATAATTATCATGCCCGTAGGGATGCCCCCATGACGCTTCAGGATATGAGAAATCTTCCTCAGTATAAAGAACTCAGGCATTTTCCTGCATCTGACAGTGTTTATGATGTGCGTGTATTCCTGAAAGTAAAATAATTACAGGTTTAAAGCTTTAGTAATTCACGCATTTTGCGTTGAATAATGTTGGCAGCAAATGCAGGGTTTAGCCGATACAGGGTATCCATCCATTTAGCATCTTGCCCTATGAAAATATGGTATGCATTATTTTCAATCCCTCTCACCATGGCTTCAGCCACCCTAAGGGGTGAAATTCGGGAATAATTTTTGAGTTTAGACGCAGGAATTTCCGGCGGTGTTACACCCGAGTGCAACGTGATTTCTGTGGCAACAGCACCCGGAAACGCTACAGTAACGCCAATACCGGTGTGTTTCAGTTCAGAACGAAGCCCTTCGGAAAACAATTTGACTGCTGCTTTTGAAGCGCCATAAAACACCTGTCCGGGTACCGGCACATAAGCCCCCATACTGCAAACATTTAGTATGTGCGCCTCCCTGCGGGGCAATAGATGCGGCAACAAAGCCCGGGTCATGTTAACAGTGCCAAAAAAATTAATATTCATCACCTTTTCAATATCCTGCATGGATATGTTTTTTACCGTGGTAAAGGGTTGTATGACCCCGGCGTTGTTGATAAGCCCATCAATACAGCCATGCTGATGAATGATTTGATTTACCGTATCAGGCAGTTTATCTGATTGGGTAATGTCTACAGCGTGACAGGAGATTCTCACCGCCAGCGAGCCTGCCTCCATTTCGGTTTTATGTAGTCCTTCTTCGTCCTTATCAATACAGGCCACTCTGGCGCCTTTGTCCAGCAAATGCAAAGCCAAAGCTCTGCCAATACCATTTCCTGCGCCCGTTACGGCAATTGTTTTTTGTGCAACTATCATGGTTGCTGCAAAGAAGTGGACGAATAGCAGAATTAAAACTGACTGTAGTCAATCAGTGGGTTGATATTTCGTTGAGAGCGGAAACCAAAGCATCCAGGTCTTCAATGGTATTACTTAAATGAGGCGTAATTCTGACACCTTTGATAGCGGGATGGTCAATGGCTACGGTAAATATCTTGTATTGTGAGAATAAAATGTCTGCCAGAATGCCGGGTGCATAACCATCTATGGAAACATTGGCGATAGCACCACATCGTTTGGGATCTTCCCAGGGCGTATTTATGTTTATTCTTTTTTGATTCGCCACTTTAGTCGTCCAATATTGCATCATATAGCGAAGTCGTTTTTCTTTGAGTGTACTCCCTATTTTGTGTTGAAAATTGATGGATTCAGGAATGCACTGCAGTGTTTGAATAGGCCGTGTTCCCACATGCTCAAATCGTCTGATATTATTCATGGGCTGGGTTGTATCTCCCATCAGTGGCCATATTTTCGGGATAAACTCTTCGCGCATCCACAGAAAGCCCGAACCCAGGGGGTTACAAAGCCATTTATGTAAACTGGCTCCTACAAAATCGGCCTGAAGGTCGGCTATGCCAAATTCCAGCTGGGCCACAGCGTGCGCGGAATCTACTGCTACCAGGATGTTATTTTTTTTTGCCTCCTGTGCAATCTTTGCCACCGGAATCACCTGGCCTGACAGGTTAATCATGTGGGTGAGGTGAACCATTTTAGTTTTTCGGGTAAACAAATATTTGTAAGCATTGATCACATCCTCATCGCTATTGGGGCGCAGCGGCACATCTGCATATTTTAGTGTGATTCCGAATCGCTTGGATGCTTGTTGAAATGCCTCCGTCATGCTCCCATAATCCTGATTGCCGAGCACTACTTCATCTCCTTTTTTCCAAGGAAATCCCATGATGATAATATTCATGGCTTCGGTAGTGTTGCGCACCAATGCCAATTCCTCCGAATTGCATTTTAGGAAGCCTGCCAAGGCAGTTCTGGCTGTTTCCACGGCTGTCTGTTGTTCCTTGCGCATAAACAGGCTTGTTCGAGTATTGATATCATTCTCTTTCTGATGATGAAACAAAAGCGTAGATGCCGGCTGATGACTAAAATAGCCATTTTCCAGATTGATGAAACCGTCGGGTCTTGAAAACAAAGCCCTCACTGTATTCCAGTAATTTTCATCAGATTCACCGTTCTCAAGCGGAGGCGGCAAAGGCAGAGCAAGGTTGTTAAAAAATGAGGGAATAAGGGCGGTTCCTGACAGCGCCACTGAACCGGAAATGAAATCGCGACGGTGCATGCCGCAATTTAACCAATCACCTGTCAATTAAATCATGTCTTTGGGCAAATTTTCTTCACCGGGTTTATAATGCTCCCTAAGTTCGGCCGGTGATTGTGTTTTACGATGCATACGCATTTGAAGTATATCCACAAGAAAAGAAAATGCCATTGCGAAATAAATATATCCCTTAGGGATTTCTAGCCCCCAGCCCTCGGCTATGAGGGAAAAGCCAATGAGTAATAGAAATGCCAGAGCCAACATCTTGAAGGCAGGGTGTCTGTTGACAAAATTACTGATAGGGCTGGCTGCAAACAGCATCATCACCACCGACAAAATAACGGCAATGTACATTACCCATAATTCTTTAACCATGCCAATGGCAGTGATGATGGAATCAATGGAAAAAACCAGATCCATAATAAGAATCTGAAAAATAACCGAGGTTAGACCGGCTTTTTTAATTTTAGAAGAAACATCGCCGGACTCTCCTTCTGTTTTATGATAAATTTCAGCTACGCTTTTGTATATCAGAAATAGCCCACCGGCAATCAGTATTACATCTTTGCCTGTAAAACCCTTGCCCAGCAAAGAGAAAAGCGGTTCTTTCAATTGCATTATCAGAGAGATGATGCCCAACAAGGCCAACCGCATGATTCCGGCCAGTATCAGTCCGATACGTCTTGCTCTCCTCTGCTGTTCTTTCGGTAGTTTTGATGCAAGAATGGAAATGAAAATAACATTATCTATTCCCAGTACAGCTTCCAGCAGCACCAGGGTAAAAATGGATAGGATTATTTCAAGTTCCATACAGTCAGGACTTAATATCTTTTAATTTTAATTGAAGGCTGGTTCTACCATTGAATGTGTTTTCCTCAATACAATAGCAGGCATGAAAAGTTTGTCTGTTGCTTACGGCATGGATGTGATGACTCATTCCAAAACCAATACTGTCTAACCCGGAGGAATGCTGATGCACCGTCATTTTTAGGTGCTTATCCTTTAGCACTCGGGCCGAACCGTTGGAACTCAGGTTATTACTTCTGAAAACCGGTATCATATTTCCGGGTCCGAATGGTGCCATCTGTTCGATGATATTGAGCATTTTTGGGTTGATGTCATTAAGCGAAATCTGGAGGTCATATTCGATTTCCGGGAGTGTGGGAACACCATCGGCTTTTTGTTTTACCACCTCTTCAAAACGCTGTGCGAAAACTTCAAAATTTTCTGTACGTATGGATAGCCCGGCTGCATATTTATGCCCTCCATATTGTTCAACCACATCGCTGCATGTGCCAATGGCTTCGTGAATATCAAAATCTTTGACACTCCGGGCTGAGCCGGTCAGCATGCCATCGTTTTCAGAAAAAACAATGGTGGGTTTATAGAACTGCTCTACCAGGCGACTGGCAACAATCCCGATAACTCCTTTATGCCATTGGTTTCCAAACAGTACGGTACTCTTTTTTGCCAGCAATTCCGGACTGGTTTCCACCAGGGATATGGCTTCCCTAGTGATATCATTGTCCAGTTCCTTGCGCTCATGATTGCGTTCCTGAAGCACTTTGGCCAGTTTTCGGGCGGTGTTAAAATCTTTTTCAATCAACACTGCCACAGCTGCTTTGGCATCTGCAATTCGACCTGCTGCATTGATACGCGGCCCGATTCCAAATACAATATCAGAAATGGAAAGCGAGCTTTTTTGTTGGTACCCCTCCAAAAGTGCCTGAATTCCCAGTGAGGGGCTTTCGTTTATTTTTTTTAGTCCAAAATAGGCAAGGGTGCGGTTTTCACCCCGAATGTCAACTAAATCACTGGCTATGCTCACAGCCACCATGTCAATGTATTCCATGATGCTATCCAGTGGCAGATCGTGTTTTTCGGCAAATGCCTGTATTAGTTTAAAACCAATACCTGCACCCGATAACTCCTTATACGGATATTCACAGTCAATTCTTTTGGGATTCAGCACCGCCGCTGCGTTCGGAATGGTGCTACCTGGCAGGTGGTGATCGCAAATGATAAAATCTACCCCCTTTGTATTGGCATAATCTATCAGATCGTTGGATCGAATGCCGCAATCAAGGGCGATGACTAGACCAAATCCATTATCTGCAGCATAGTCAATTCCCATTTTACTAATACCGTAACCTTCTCTGTATCTGTCAGGAATGTAGTAATCAATTTCTCCTGTATGCCTGTTTCGGAGAAAACTGTATACAATACTCACAGCGGTGGTACCATCTACATCATAATCTCCAAAAACCATGATCTTTTCAGCTTGAGTGATGGCTTTGTCTATGCGAGCGATGGCTTTTTCCATGTCCTGCATGAGGAAAGGATCGTGAAGGTCTTCAATTTTCGGACGGAAGAATTTTTCTGCCTGCTCAAAAGTTTCAATGCCTCGCTGTAACAAAATTGTAGCCAGGTAGGGATGGACATTTATTTCCTGTGAAAGACGTGCAACTTTTTCTTCAGGGGGGAGGGGTTTTGCACGCCATACGAATTCCATATTTGCAAAAATCGTAAATTTTGGCGAGGGTAAAAAATAAATCGATGATAATGTGCAGAAAGCTGATGATAATGTGCTAAGGCAATGGCCTGAATTCGGGTTCTGCAGGAAACTCCTGTGGTTCAGCCAGCGGACATCGCATCCAGCATACATCTATCCATAGGCCATTTTTCCAGCCTGCTTTTTCATGGACACTTTGTATTTCAAAACCACAGGATTTGTGAAGTTGGATGCTTTTTTCATTAGGCAAACCTATCAATGCATAAGCATGCGTAAAATTTCTTTTAGTGAGGGTGTTGAGGAGGGCATTATACAGTTTTTTACCATGTCCTTTTCCTGTGAAATCTTTTGCCAGATAAATGGATGTTTCCACCGCCCACCGATATGCCGAACGCTCCCTGTGGGCGCAGGCATATGCATATCCTGCTACTGTATGGTTTTGCTCCAGAATATAAAACGGAAAGCGCGCTGCTATTAAGTCTAATCTTGCGCCGAATTCATCCATATTGGGTACAACCGTTTCAAAAGTGTAGGGGCCGTTTAGAATGTAGTACTGATAAATCTCCCGAATGAGCACAGCATCTTCAGTCCTGTAAGCGCGTATGGTCAAGTGGTCTTCGGGCATCGATTAATTTGTAAATCTGATGCAAATTTCGTATATTTGAATGATAGACATGAGATTTATTATTGTTACGTCTCTTTGTTGCCTTGTCACGCTGGTCCGGGCACAGATCACCATCACCCAGGCAGCCATGCCTTCTGCTAATGATACCATTCGTTACTCTTCCGTTGCACCGGCGGGGGTGAATTTAAATATTCAGCAAAAAGGGGCATCCCAATCCTGGGATTACAGCAAGCTGGTTGCCAACGGGCAAGACATTTATCGATACGCAGCGGCCAATAATACCCCCTATTTGCTGTATTTTTTCAATCAGGTAGGCCTTAAAACTGCAGATAGTCTGGGAGCAGGGCCTGTGATGCTTAAAAATATTTATTCTTTTTTTACTAAAAACAGCACTGTGTTTAAACAGGAAGGAATAGGATATTCCTATCAAGGGTTTCCACTTGCAGCGCAAAATAAAGACGATGATGAAATCTATCAGTTTCCGCTTAAATACGGAGACTCAGACGTGTCTACCTATAATTTCAGATTTGTTATTCCCGGTAATCTGCTCACGTTTGTTCAGGCAGGTGTGAGAACCAATGTGGTGGACGGCTGGGGAAGTATTGTAACGCCTTATAAAACGTATCCCAATGTGCTGCGCGTAAAAACGCTGGTTAATGGCACCGATTCTTTGATAACGCAATTTGGCAGGGTTCCTATTCCACGCCGACAGATAATATACAAATGGTTAAGTACCGATGAGAAAATTCCCGTATTGGAAATTACAGGGACCGAAACGGGAGGTAATTTTACCGCTACGCAGATCCGCTACCGCGATAAATACCTGGGTCTGGTTAGTCCGCTCAGACCGCAGGCGGGCTTTAGCATCAGTAAATCTTCCGGTTTTGTAACGGTGGATACCTTTACCCTCACCGACCGCAGCAGGCCGTTTGCTACGGGATGGAACTGGCAGATAACGCCTGGTGCCGGAGTTTCATTTGTGAGCGGGACCAACTCTGGCAGCCGCAATCCCCGAGTGGTTTTTAGGCAAGCAGGAATGTACAATGTATCATTGGTTGCATCAAACACTTTCGGCACCGATGATACCACTGCAGCCAATGCAATTACTGTGCAATATGGCTTGTCTGTCGATAATGTCAATCTGTCTGAAAAGTACTTTTATCCCAATCCTGCAAGGGGGCAGATTACCATGGTGAAAGCGGGTACACTGCGAATTTTTGATGCAACGGGACGCTGTGTTTTGCAGTGCAAGGTTAGCGCCTCTCAGATGGTTCCAATCTATACGCTACCGGTTGGCGTTTACACTTTAAAGCTGAATGATTCAGCTGCAATGCCACTATTGCATTATTAAATCATTTTTTTGTTGAATTGGCAGGGCATTATCTGTCGAAATGCTTGTCAATCCATGCGCTAATCTTTACTTTCGCAGAGGTTATATACTACTCTTGTGAAGATTGCCATATTAAAAGAAACCCGTGAGCGAGAGCAGCGGGTAGCCGTATCGCCTCAGGTAGCTGCTGCCTGGGTTAAACAGGGTTTTGACGTTTCGGTAGAATCAGGCGCCGGCAATGGTAGCTGGTTTGCCGATCAGCAATATGCAGACGGCGGTGCTTCGGTTGGCACTCAGAAAGAAGTGCTTAATGGGGCCGGTATTGTCATGAAAATCAATCCGCCAACTGCTGAAGAGATTGCGGCACTACCTGAAGGATGTCTGCTTTGCAGTCTGCTTTATCACAGAACCAACCCTGAAATAATAGCCGCACTGAATGCTAAAAAAATATCTGCGGTTTCGCTGGATGCAATACCCCGTATTTCAAGGGCCCAGGCCATGGACGTTCTCAGTTCTCAGTCGAACCTTGCAGGCTACCTTGCTGTAATCAAAGGTGCCGGTTATTTGGACAAAATATTTCCGTTGCTGATGACGGCTGCCGGAACCATTACTCCGGCACGTGTGTTGATTTTTGGTGTAGGAGTAGCCGGTTTGCAGGCCATTGCCACGGCCAAGCGCTTGGGTGCGGTGGTTGAAGCCACAGATGTTCGTCCTGAAACCAAAGAACAGGTTGAATCGCTTGGCGGAAAATTCATTGAAGTTAAAGGTGCCGAGGTAGGTAGCGAGGGTGGTTATGCTAAAGAGGCAACCGAGGAATATCGCGCAAAACAAAGAGAAGCTGTCAATAAATCCCTTGCTCAGGCCGATCTGGTCATTACAACAGCACTGGTTCCCGGTAGGAAGGCCCCAATTTTGGTGGATGAAGAGCAGGTGGGTATGATGAAGCCCGGGTCAGTATTGATAGACATGGCTGCAGAACAAGGTGGCAATTGTGTATATACAAAAGAATATGAAGTGGTAAATCATAGTGGGGTTAGGATTGTAGGTGCTGCCAACATGGCGGCTGAATTGCCCATCAATGCCAGTGAACTGTTTGCCAAAAATCTGGTGGAGCTAATGAAATTGATTGCTCCAAAATCAGAACTGGTGCTGGATGTAAATGACGAGATTGTGGCAGGTTGTCTCGTGTGTCATGAGGGTTCTGTAAGATTGGCTGCGGGTTAAAATAAATAATCAATAAGAAATGGACTTAATATTCAACTTTATAGGCGAGAATATCTCAATGATATATCTCGTAATCCTCATGGTTTTTGTGGGGATTGAACTGATAGGGCACGTGCCCAGTGTACTCCATACACCCCTTATGAGCGGTGCGAACGCCATACATGGTGTGGTATTGATAGGCGCCATATATGTACTGGGCCATGCTGAAGAAAACGATACTTTTAGTCTCATTGTGGGCTTTATCGGCGTGATTGTGGGAACCCTGAATGTAATAGGCGGATTTGTGGTCACAGACCGAATGCTGGAAATGTTTAAAAAGAAGCCGGGGAAAGGAGCCAAATCATGAAACATATTCAGGAAGTGTTATTTCTGCTGGGCTCACTGGGTTTTGTAGTGGGACTGAAAATGATGGGTAAGCCCGACAGTGCCCGCAAAGGCAATTTGGTGGCTGCAGCCGGTATGCTTTTCGCTGTTCTGGGTATAATGTTTTTCAAACATGGCGAGGAAGGTATTCACGTAGTTAATAATGTAGGACTGATTTCAGCTGCCATTGGTGTTGGAACGCTGGTGGGTTGGCTGATGGCCAAGCGTGTGCAGATGACTGCGATGCCCGAAATGGTTTCTTTATTCAATGGTATGGGCGGTTTATGTGCAGCATTAATATCGCTGCTGGAATGGAAATTTAAAGGGGATTCAATTGCCAGTATGCCTACAGGTGAATACCTGGCTATAATTGCAGGTCTTATCATTGGTACCGTATCGTTTGTGGGCAGCATTGTTGCCTGGGGCAAACTCAGCGGTAAACTGGGCGATTTTCGCTTTCCCGGGCAGCAGTTCATCAACATCATTATGCTGCTTGCCATTGTGGGTGCGGCCTGGATGAACTTTGGAGCCGCCGCAGACGGAAATATGTTGTATTTCTACCTTGTTATCATTCTTGCTTCCATTTATGGACTTTTATTCGTATTCCCCATCGGGGGGGCGGATATGCCGGTAGTAATTTCTTTGCTCAACTCATTTACCGGTGTGGCTGCTGCTTGCGGTGGGTTTTTATACCACAACAATGTTATGCTGATGGGTGGTGTATTGGTGGGTTCTGCCGGTACCATTCTTACCATCGTAATGTGCAAAGCCATGAACCGCAGTCTTACCAATGTATTAATTGGTGCCGTGGGCGGAAGTTCTGCTGCTGCAACTTCAGGTGGTAAATCCGGTGGCAGTGTTCGTGAGGTGCAGGCTACAGATGTGGCCATTTTGATGAAATATGCCCAAAAAGTGATTGTAGTGCCCGGTTATGGTCTGGCAGTTGCACAGGCGCAGCATGTAGTGCATGAGCTGGAGGGATTGCTTGAAGCCGAAGGGGTGGAGGTGAAATATGCCATTCATCCGGTGGCGGGCCGTATGCCCGGTCACATGAATGTGTTGCTGGCTGAGAGCAATGTTAGCTATGATAAACTCGTGGAAATGGAGCACATCAACCCTGAGTTTGCCACAACGGATGTGGTATTGGTGGTAGGTGCAAATGATGTGGTGAACCCCGCAGCCAAAACCGATCCGTCAAGCCCAATTTATGGTATGCCCATTCTGGATGTAGAAAACGCCAAACAGGTTATCGTATTGAAGCGAAGCATGAAATCTGGTTATGCGGGTATTGAAAATGAACTTTTCTACAACAGCAAGTGCGGCATGTTGTTTGGCGATGCCAAAGAGAGCCTGCAAAAGCTGGTGAATGAGGTAAAAACACTGTAATAAAAATGGTGCGGCAAGCGATTATTGCCGTAATTTGCATCTGTCCATGAAATCAGTTCTACTTACCCTGTTATTTCTGCTCAATACGGTGTCATTTGCGCAGTCCTATTACCATCAAAAGCCACAGAAAGGCAATCCGGGCAGTATCAACAGAGAAAATGACCAGGAAAGTGATAACGGTGGCGGATGGGTACTGATTATGGATTCTGCTGCAAAGCCATCCTATTCCACTGTTCAGGCACTTCCCATCGGGTTTGATTTTCGTTTTGCAGGCCAGCCTGTTACTCACTTTAAAGTGAGCAGTACGGGCTTTCTGACTTTTGATACCTTGGCGGCTAATGCCCCTATAACCGGTCCGGAAGTACTACCCAGCAACAACTTGCCAAACCAAACCATCAGTATATGGGGGATGGGGAGCTATGGTAATAATGATAAGGTAATCTGCAAGGTTTTTGGAAATCCTCCGAACCGACAGTTCTGGGTAAAGTTTTATAGCATGAGCACGCCGGGAGATAGTGTATCATATAACTACTGGAGCATGGTGCTGGAAGAAGGCAGCCATGATATTCATCTGGTTTCTATGAACCACGGGGCAATACGGGATTATGTTTCACCCAAGCATTCCCTAGGTATACAGATTACAGCATCTAATGCCACCATGGTTAACGGCAGTCCCAATATTTTGAATAGCCCGATGGGAGATTCATACAGTGACAACTTTTACTACCGTTTTACCTACGGAAATCAGCCGACAACGGATGTGGCTGTTACAGCATTTCAATTGCCGTTGCTTACCCTTGCCGGGAAATCCAATACCTTAAAAGTGGTTGTTAAAAATGAAGGAGCCCAGGCGGTTACCTCATTAAAGTTGAATTATCAGCTTAATGCCGGTCCCATTCAAACCTTTGATTTGAACGGATTGAATATCCTGCCATCTTCAGGTTCTGAGGATACACTCCAAGTTCCGGGTACTATGGCAGCCGTTATACCTGGTGAAATTCAGCGGGTGAAGGTTTGGATAAGCAATGTGAATGGTGGCAATGAGTTGAATACAAATAATGACAGTGCGGCGGCTCATACCACCATTTATGCCGGTACTGCACCCAAAAACAGCAAAGTATTGATGGAATACACTACGGGTGCATGGTGCACAGATTGTCCGCCGGCAGATGCAGTGGTGGAAAAAATGAAGAAATCCCTGGGTGATTCCCTCATTGTGATTGCCCACCATACACTGGATGGTATGGCATTGCCCGGTGATTCTTTTGTGAAAGAGAAAATGGTTTCTTTCCCTGCTGCAATCGTTCAAAGGGATGCATTGCCTTCAAATCAAGAGATTGCCGCTGAAGGCACTGGCAGCTGGACATCTGCCGTGCGAAATGCATTGCAAATGCAGCGCTGGGCAGACATGCGTATAAGCAACCTTCAACTGGATACCTTTGGATTGCTTAGCTGGAAGTTGAAGGTAAAAATGCTCGATTATGTGGCAAAATCTGATATTCGTGTGGGAAGTGTGGTCGTTGAAGACAACATTCGCGGAAACGGACAGGCATTTGATCAACAAATTGCCAATAAATATCTTATCGCCGACGGCAGTACTTTCAAAGGCAAATCCAGTCCGTTGGTGGGCTACTTTCATCAAAATGTGCCGGTATCTTCTCCAACAGGCATCTGGGGCGCCCCATGGGTGGCTTCTGCAGAAGTTCATAAACCCGGTGACAGTTTTGAATGGTCTATGAGTTACCGTTTCAGTAAGCTGTTAAAGAAAGAATTCATGGCTTCCACAGCGCAATATTTGCCCAACGGAACCGATGTGTTTGTTTCAGGGAAGCCCATAGATATGAGGGTGGTGTCATTCCTGGCACTAAACGGGCAGGATGGGGATAGAAGAGTTTTATCGGTAACCCAGTCCAGGTTGTGGGAGGTGAGTCTCAACAACCGCAATATCAGTAAGGCAAATAT
Source organism: Bacteroidota bacterium (assembly GCA_041170685.1). Classification (GTDB taxonomy): domain Bacteria; phylum Bacteroidota; class Bacteroidia; order NS11-12g; family UBA955; genus RGEC01. The sequence continues at coordinate 21,980 of JBEDNI010000002.1, forward strand.
GCGCCTCTATCCCAATCCGGCCAATGAACAGGCATTACTTGCCACCGACATGGCAGGAGAGAAACGGATTGTTTTATTGAATGCTGCCGGTCGTGTAATCCGGGAGTTTACGACCCGGGATAGTGCCATTTTGATTTCAACCGAAACCCTGTCAGATGGTATTTATTATCTGCAATGTGTAGGTGCCGACAATACAAAGCAGGCAACACTGTTGGTGCGTCACTGATTCAGTGAAATCAGATCCTGAATCATTTCAATGGCCTGTTCTGCACTATGAACCGGCTCAAGGCATGTTTCTCCCAAACAAACATAGATATGAAGAGAATCCAGTTTTTTACCGGTAAATTGTGGTAAATCGTTTTCGCTTTCTGTAAAAGAAACCTGAGCATGCGATGGCAGGTCAAAAAGCAGTTTTTGCGCTGCATCTTTGGATTGGGGACCGGTGCAGGTTACCTGTATTAAACCCGAGGAAGAAGACAGGGCCATTCGACCCCAGTTGCTGTACCAGCCCGGATATTCTACCAATTGTTTTTTGACAAAGCCCAGCAAATCTATGCCCATTGCCATATAGCCATTCTTCTGGAAAATGGTGCCCAACTTGCCGAGCGTATGCGCCATCACAGAAACAGAACTGTTAATGACATCATCCGCCAGGTCTGTTTTTCTAATAATCAGATTTTCACCATCCTCAGGCGAAAAATAGAATGCCCCGGTTTCGGTATCACGGAATTTTTTTATGGCAGTATCGGCAAGTGTTTTGGCAAAATGGGCGTATTCGGGTTTACCGGTAGCTGTGTAAAGGGCGGTCAATCCCTCGGCAACAGAGGCATAATCTTCCAGAAAACCGGGTATGGAGCTCTTTCCACGGCTGTGAATGCGAAATAGTACGTTGTTTTGCCAAAGATTCTCCTGAATCCATGATGCCAGTTTCTCCGCCCGGTGCAGATATTCAGGGTTGTTAAGGTAAAGTCCTGCATCTGCCAGGGCTTTTAACATCAGTCCATTCCAGGCGGCAATAATTTTGTTGTCAAGTCCGGGGCGTGGACGTAAATCCTGAAAATCATGCAGTTTTTGCTTGACGGTCCTCAGCAATGCCGTGTAAGAACTTACATCGATATTCAAGGTTTCCAGCACCTGCAGGGGCGCCAGTTTTCGGTGAAGGATGTTTTGACCGTGCTCCCAGTTACCTGTTTCAGTACAAGAAAAAACCGTTTGGGCAAATTTTAGTTCATCTTCATTCAGGCATTGGTTCATTTCGGCATGACTGAACACATAGAATTTGCCTTCTACACCCTCGCTGTCGGCATCCAGTGCGCTAAAAAAGGCATTGCCATCGCTGAGTTCATTGAAACAAAATTGAATGCATTCTGTGGCAATTTCCTTATACAGCGGGGCGTCTGAAATAGCGAATGCCCGGCTGAATAAACTGATGAGTTGGGCGTTGTCATACAGCATCTTTTCAAAGTGAGGAGCAAACCATTTCCCGTCAGTACTGTATCGGCAGAATCCCCCGCGCAGATGATCGTAAATACCACCATTGGCCATTTTTAGTAATGACAGGTGGGTAAAGTCGAGGGCTTCCTCATTGCCTGTCTGCAAGTAATAATCCAGTAAAAATTCATACTGATTGGGTAGCGGAAATTTAGGCACTCTATTAGCTCCACCCTCTTCCCAGTCAAAGCTCTCCGATATTTTTTCGTATAGGGCAGGAATCTCTGCTTTGGTGAACAGTGCTGAATTTACCGATATCACCTCATTCATTCCTTTAAGCCCATTCATTACCTTAGTCGCATATTCCCTTGCTTTCTCTATATCATGATTCCATAGTGTGTGAATTTGCAGTAACACCTGCTGCCATTTGTCAATAGGGAAATAGGTGCCGGCGTAGATGGGACTGCCGTCGGGCAGACAAAATACGTTGAGTGGCCAGCCCCCTCGTCCTGTCATGAGCTGACAAGCATCCATATATACCATGTCAATATCAGGTCGTTCTTCGCGGTCTACTTTCACATTAATGAAAAATGCATTCATTAGCTCAGCGGTTTTTTCGTCTTCAAAACATTCCTTTTCCATTACATGGCACCAGTGGCATGCACTATATCCTACACTGATAAGTACAGGTTTATTTTCACGCTGAGCTTTTTGCCAGAGTTCACCATGCCATTCAATCCAGTTTACCGGATTGTGGGCATGTTGAAGCAAATAGGGACTACCGGCATGGATAAGGGAATTGGTGTGTTTGGGATTGGCTTTCACGTGAACTTGATGTTAATTTGAACAATCATGGGCAAAGTTCGTTTGGCAGGCGCAATAATCAGCACAATGCTGACAATTAATGTGGCGTTCAGCCAGCGGGTGCTCACAGCCGATACTTTGCCCCGCAAATCTTTTGTTAATTATCGCGAAGCAGCCGATACGCTGTGGAGTAAGCTGGCCTCCAGAAAGAAATCATCGCTGCTGGCGTATACAGCATCAGATTCCGTATACTACCGTTTGCTTAGAAAACAAAACCCTGAACTGAGCGAGCAAATTGCACGTGGTTTATGGCTAAACTATGGTTATAAGGTCGATAAGTCCTATGGGAAGGTGTATAAACAGCTGAGAAAACAGAAAATCGGGTTGTCGCGAGCAAAAAAAGATACAATTCTAGTTTCATTTACCGCAAATAATGCGGAGATAATTCGGGTGGAGCACTACTTTAAAAAAGGGAAATTGCAGTATTGCCTGCGCTTTATGTTGTGGAATGCGGAAAATGGCTGGTATTACACTGGAAATATTGAATTTTACGAAGACCGCACGCGATTGCGTTAAAGTGCCGAGAGTAATTCCTTAACCATGCCCGGACCCTGGTAGATAAATCCGGTATAAACCTGGTAAAGATTAGCGCCTGCAGCCTTTTTCTCCTCTATGTCTTTGGCGGTGAAAATTCCACCCACACCCATAATAGGATAATCTTCCCCCAGCAATTTTCGCAATTGTTTGATAATATCGTTGCTTTTTTGTCTCACGGGAACGCCACTCAGGCCACCTGCCCCGATTGTATCCAGTGTGTTCTTGTCGCAAACCAGCCCTTCTCTGGATATGGTGGTATTGGTAGCAATAATGCCATCAATGTTGCAATCCCGAACGGTATCGGCAATTTCCTGAAGGGCTTCCGGAGTCAAATCCGGAGCGATTTTCAGCAGTATGGGCTTTGGGTTTTCGAATGACTTTCTCAGGTTATGCAGTTCGTGAAAAAGGTTGGTTAAAAAAGCTTTCTCCTGCAATTCCCGCAAACCCGGTGTGTTGGGACTGCTCACATTTACCACAATGTAATCTACCCAGGGGTAGATTTTTTCAAAACTGATTCGGTAATCGTCAATGGCTTTCTCGTTGGGTGTTACTTTGTTCTTACCGATATTTCCGCCTACAATCAGCCCATCAGGACGATTTTTCAATCGTTCAACCATGGCGTCAATTCCCTGATTGTTGAAGCCCATGCGGTTAATGAGCGCCAGATCTTTTTTCAGCCTGAATAAGCGGGGCTTGGGGTTTCCGTCCTGAGGCAACGGTGTGACGGTACCCACTTCCACAAAACCAAACCCAAGGTTTTTGAGTAAATGCAGCCATCTTGCATCTTTGTCAAAGCCGGCAGCCAGGCCAATGGGATTGGGAAATCGGATACCCAAAAAGACAACAGCATGCTGATCTTTACTGCAGTATTGCCATTTAATTATATTCTTTATAACCGGCAATTTCAAGCCTATAGAAAGCAAATCCATGGCCAGGTAGTGCGCCTTTTCAGGGGGAAGAAGGAAGAGAAAAAAACGCAGGATGCCGTACATGGATGTTAATGTTTAAAGTGCCGCATTCCCGTCATCACCATGGCCATGTTGTTTGCATTGCAGTAATCAATGCTGGCCTGATCCTTGATACTGCCGCCCGGCTGCACCACGGCTTTAATGCCGGCCTTATCGGCAATTTCTACGCAGTCAGGGAAAGGGAAGAACGCATCAGATGCCATCACAGCGCCTTCCAGGTCAAACCCAAAGCGTCCGGCCTTTTCAATGGCCTGGTTCAGCGCATCGACACGGCTGGTTTGTCCGGTTCCGCTGGCCAGCAACTGATTATTTTTGGCCAACACGATGGTATTGCTTTTGGTGTGCTTCACAATTTTGAGGGCAAACTCAAGGTCTGAAAATTGCGCATCGGTAGGCACCTGATCTGTTGCGGGCTTCATGTCGGCCCTGCCTGCCAGGCCATTGTCCCGGTCTTGCACAAGTTCTCCATTCAGCACAGTCCTGATAAGTTGTTGCTTAAATGCACCCTGATGGGTTTTCAGTAAGATTCGGTTTGTTTTTGCCTGCAGAATCTGTAACGCTTCAGGGGTATAATCTTCGGCCAGCAATACTTCAAAGAAGAGCGAATCAATCTTTTTGGCGGTGGCACCATCCACAGTGGCATTGATGGCAAGAATGCCACCAAATGCAGAGACCGGATCACAGGCAAGTGCATCGTCCCAGGCCATTTCTGCTGTTGGGCGAGTTGCCACGCCACAGGCATTGTTGTGCTTCACTATCACGCAGGTAACGCCATGGTTTTTATCAAAATCGCGCAATAGGCAAAGGGCACTGTCCACGTCCAGCAGGTTGTTGTAGCTGAGTTCTTTGCCTTGCAATTTGGTAAATATGGCCTCCAGGTTACCCCTGAATTCGGCTTTCTGATGCGGGTTTTCACCGTAGCGCAGCGGATAATTTTTAGCTCCGCCAAACCAGTCGGCAATTTGTCTGTCGTAATGGGCTGTGGTATTGAACGCCCTGCGGGCAAGTTCTTTTCTTTCGCTGATGTTCAATGAACCGCTGCCGTTGTTGTATTTCTCCAGAAACCAACTATAGTCTGCTTTATCGCTGATGATACAGGTGTGATTGAAATTTTTAGCACCGGCTCTAATTAAAGAAACGCCGCCTATGTCTATTTTTTCAATGACTTCCTGCTCGCTGCCTCCGGAATTTACGGTTTCCGTAAAAGGGTATAAGTGGACGATAACCAGGTCTAATAAGGGGATTTCATATTGTGCTGTTTCGGATAAGTCCTGCTGATTTTCACGGCGAGCCAGAATACCTCCAAATACTTTAGGATGAAGGGTTTTAACCCGTCCGCCCAGTATGCTGGGGTAACCGGTTACCTGTTCAATGCCGGTGCAGGGAATGCCCAGATCTTCGATAAATTTTTGGGTTCCTCCGGTGCTGTAAATGGTTACCTTGTTTTGCTGTAAGGCATGAAGAATAGGCTCAAGACCGTCTTTGTAAAAAACAGAAATCAGCGCAGATTTGATTTTAACATCCACAGCGCGAAATTAGATGGCATTCATGCCCCAAAGAAGTGGCAAGCCACAAAGGTTTTTACATTTTGTACACAAATCTCAGGTAGCAGGATATTTATTTTTTACTTGTTCGTTCAAGTGGCGGTTACCCCTGTTATGCTTTGGCTCGTAGGGACAATGCCTGCATCCGCTCCCACAGCAAATCCCGCGTTTTAAAAGATAGAACTCAGTGAAAACCAGGTATCCGTTTTCGTAATAATAGTCAGAATGTGCCTTTTCGGGCTCTTTCTTGCTCATTGACGGGCAGTATCAGTCTTTCCCGTGGCAGCTCTTAAACTTCTTGCCGCTTCCGCAAGGACAAGGATCGTTTCTGCCCACTTTAATCTCATTGCGAATGGGCGACTGAGGAACAGATTGATGTTCGGGAGCAGGTGGTGGCATGGATGGGTCCTGCATGCTGCCACCTCCGATTTCCTCTCGACCTGTTTTCATTTTGGGCTCTACTTTTCTTTTGCTCACACGCGCTTCTTCTACCCGTTCGCCGCTTTCAATTTCACTGCGGAATAGTAGCCCCAGAACGCGCTGGTTAAGGCGGTTTAGCATTTGTCCGAACAGTTCAAAACTCTCAATTTTATAGATGAGCAGTGGATCTTTCTGCTCGTACTGTGCGTTGTAGGTACTTTGTTTCAGCTCATCCAATTCGCGCAAATGTTCTTTCCACTCATCATCAATCATTTGTAGGGTCACCATCTTTTCCAGTTCATGGATTAGCTCCTTGCATTCTGATGCCAGGGCTTTTTGCATGGGTGTTACAATCTGAAACGAGTGAATGCCATCCGTCATTGGAACGAGTACGTTTTCAATTTTGTCACCTTGCTCTTGGTGAATACCGCGGAAAACAGGCAGTGCCTGTTGACGAATGCGTTCGTTTTTATCCTGGTAGTGTCTGGTCAGACTTTCGAACAACTGTTCAATGAGGGTTTCTTCTCTGCTAGTCTGGAAGGTTTGCTGGTCAAAAGGCAGTGCTGAAGCGAGGGTTTTGATTACCTCCAGTTCCAGTTGCTCATAACTTTCCGCATCTTTGGCCTGTTGCACCTGTTCACTGCACCAGTTGTAGAGCATGTTTTTCAGGTCAATGCTCAAACGGTCGCCAAACAAAGCATTTCTGCGCATCCGGTAAATATTGGTGCGCTGCTTATTCATTACATCATCGTATTCCAGCAGGCGCTTACGCACACCGAAATTGTTCTGCTCCATGCGTTTCTGGTTGCGTTCAATGGTTTTGGTCATCCAGCTATGTTCAATCACATCGCCTTCTTTGTAGCCAAATTTATCCATAAAACGGCTCACACGCTCTGAACCGAAAATACGCATCAAATCATCTTCCAGGCTCACATAGAAACGTGATGTTCCGGGATCGCCCTGACGGCCGGCACGTCCGCGCAGCTGACGGTCCACCCGTCGGCTATCATGCCTCTCTGTACCTATAATGGCAAGACCGCCGGCGGCCTTAACCTCATCTCCGATTTTAATGTCTGTACCACGACCTGCCATGTTGGTGGCAATCGTTACTGCGCCCGGTTTGCCTGCTTCAGCCACAATTTCTGCCTCCCGCTGGTGCTGCTTGGCGTTAAGTACATTGTGTTTAATCCGTTTCATGGTCAGCATGCGGCTCAGCAGTTCGCTGAATTCTACGCTGGTTGTACCCACGAGCACAGGCCTGCCTGCCTCTTGTAGTTTCACCACTTCTTCAATCACGGCATTGAATTTTTCACGCATGGATTTGTACACCTGATCTTCATAATCCTTGCGAATGGCGGGTTTGTTGGTGGGAATGACCATTACCCCCAATTTATAGATATCCCATAGTTCCTGTGCTTCTGTTTCAGCCGTACCGGTCATACCGGCCAGTTTGTGATACATTCTGAAATAATTCTGCAGGGTAATGGTGGCATAGGTTTGGGTAGCGGCTTCAATGCGCACGTTTTCTTTGGCTTCAATGGCCTGATGCAGACCGTCGCTGTAGCGACGTCCATCCAATACACGACCTGTCTGTTCATCCACGATTTTTACCTTGTTGTCCTGAATAATGTATTCTACATCTTTTTCAAACATGGTATAAGCTTTCAGCAGCTGTTGCACGCTGTGGATTCGGTCACTTTTGATGGCGAATTCGCGCATCAGATCGTCTTTACGACGCAGTTTTTCTGTTTCATCAGAAGCGGTTTTTTCAATTTCTGCAATTTCACTACCCACATCCGGGAGTACGAAGAAATTGGGATCTTCACCTGCTCCTGTAATTAGCTCAATGCCTTTATCGGTGAGGTCTACACTGCTGGTTTTTTCATCGATGGTGAAGAAAAGCGGAGCATCGGCCTTTGGCATTTCCTTTTGCTGGTCTTGCAGATAGTAGCTTTCGGTTTTGGTCAGAATGGTACGAACACCCGATTCGCTGAGGAATTTTATCAGCGCACGATTTTTAGGTAAACCACGGTGAGCGCGCAACAAAGCAAGTCCGCCTTCACCTTCTTTGCTGCCTGTATTTCCTTCCTCAATAAGTCGTTTGGCATCGTTCAGTGCAGTTACAATGTATTTCTTTTGTGCTTCAACCAGTTTTTGAATACGGGGTTTCAGCGCATCGAACTGCTGGTCGTCACCATGCGGTGTGGGTCCGCTTATTATGAGTGGGGTTCTGGCATCATCAATCAACACGCTGTCCACCTCATCCACAATGGCAAAGTGATGTTTTTTCTGCACCTGTTCCTCCGGACTGTGTGCCATATTGTCACGCAGATAGTCGAAACCAAATTCATTGTTTGTTCCGTAGGTGATATCGGCAAGGTAAGCTTTGCGTCTTGATGCGCTATTGGGCTGATGGTATTCGAGACAATCCACCGATAGTCCCAGGAAGTTGTATAGCGGTCCGTTCCATTCGCAGTCGCGTCGGGCCAGATAATCGTTTACGGTTACCACGTGTACCCCGCGCTTTCCCAGTGCATTCAGGTACACAGGCAGTGTACTTACCAGGGTTTTACCTTCACCGGTGGCCATCTCGGCAATTTTTCCACGGTGCAGGGCAATACCGCCAATCAGCTGCACATCGTAGTGAATCATATTCCAGCGTATATGTCCACCTGCAGCCGTCCACTCATTGCTGTAAATGGCCTGGTCGCCCTGTATTGCTACATGACCCTGGTTTACAGCTATTTCCCGGTCGAGATCGGTGGCAGTAACAGTTAGCGTATCGTTTTCCGAGAGGCGGCGGGCTGCTTCCTTAACGGCAGCAAATGCTTCGGGTAGTATTTCCGCCAGTATTTCTTCCAGACTGCTGTCACGACTTTTTTCCAGTTCATCAATCTGATGAAACAGGCCATCTCGTGCATCGGTCTCATCCTCAGGGGTTTGTTCCAGTTCCGCTTTGGCGGCTGCAATTCTTCCATCAATTTCAGTAAGATGCAGATTAATCCTGTCTATGAAGTCCTGCGTTTTGTTACGCAGTTCATCATTGCTCAGGGTGGCGTATGTAGCAAAATGCTCATTTATTTTAACGACTATGGGCTCAATTTCTTTGCGGTCGCGGTCGGTTTTGTTTCCGCCAAAAATATTGCTAAGTCCGGATACGAGTTTTCCAATCATAGGATAAGATGCGAAATTACATATTACAAGATGTAAGCCAAAAAAGGAAGGNNNGGATTAAAATACCGACATTTTGGCTGAAAATAAAAAATCCCTCCGTCAAGAGGGATTTTTCTTGGATTTTTCTAACTTTTTATTTAACTTGTATCTTTTTGGAGGTAGTAATGGCCTCCACATATTTTTTGTTGAGTGTTATGTTCAATATGCCATCCGCGTAGGTGGCTTTAATATTCTCCTTTTCACAATTTTCAGGAAGTGCAAATGAACGTTGAAATGCATGGTAACTGAATTCCTTTCTGAGAAATTTACCCTCTAGCTTTTCTTCCTTTTGTTCCTTTTTTTCAGTGGAAATGGTCAATACATTGTTTTGCAGTTCAATGTTGAAATCATCCCTTTTCATTCCCGGTGCTGCCAGCTCTATTCTGTAATCTTTGTCTGACTCTTTTACATTGACGGATGGGGTTGTAGTGGTCAAATCACCGTCCCATTCCAGCAAATCTTTGTTCAGGAAATCTTCCCACAGGGAGGTGAATGCCGGAAACATCCGGGCGGTGGTGGTGGCTAATGTGCTCATGATTGTATAGTTAAAATGTTGGACTGCAAAGTTGAAATCAGGGGAGGGTGTCCGTTATGATTAAGGTCAAAACCGGTGATGTTTTTAATCCCCCGATAAAATGTGCCCTCAAGGTATTTTTCAACTTTGTTGAACTTTTGCTCTGTTGAATTGTTTAAGTTTTATATGCGATACGTGATTGTTTCACTTTTGACATTGTTCACAACTGCGGTTTTTTCTCAGGATATTGTCATCAAAGGCGTTGTAAAAGATGCCGCTACCAATGCCCCGGTTTCCAAAGCCGAGGTAAAAATTTTAAAAACGGAAGTTTCCGGAATCTCAGATTCTGCAGGGAATTTCTTGCTTAAACTATCAGAGCCAGGCTTTTATGTGATTTCTGCATCAAAAGAGGGTTACAACGATGGTTATGCTGCAGAAATGCTGTTTACTTATGACAAAAGCCCTTTTGTTCAAATCAGCATGGAAAGCGCAAGTAAAAGCATCGGTACGGTCAATATATCTCGCAGCGCCATTCAGGCACGAAGGGCAGAGAGTCCGGTGGGAGCCCAGTCATTGAGCATTCGTGAAATTGAGCGAAATCCGGGGGGTAATCGCGATATCAGTAAAATTGTGCAATCCCTGCCCGGGGTTATCAGTGTGCCCAGTTTTCGAAATGACATCGTTATCAGAGGTGGTTCTCCCGCAGAAAATAAATTTTACCTGGATGGTTTTGAAATTCCTGTCATTAATCATTTTCAAACTCAGGGCAGTACCGGCGGTCCGGTAGGGATTCTGAATGTTAATTTTATCAAAGATGTTAACTTTTACACCGGAGCGTTTCCGATAAATTATGCCAATGGAATGAGCTCTGTAGTGGATTTCAGGCAGATTGAAGGTAACAGCGAAAAGCCCAAATTTCGTTTTACACTGGGCAGCTCTGATTTAGGTTTTACGGCCGACGGACCTTTGGGAAAATCTAAGAAAACCACCTTCATTGTTTCGGCGCGTCAGAGCTATCTGCAGGGATTGTTCACGCTGCTGAAATTGCCATTTCTTCCCAATTTTATAGATTATCAGGCCAAAGTAAAAACGAAGCTGAGTGATAAATCTGAGCTTAATGTGGTGATGCTGGGTGCGGTTGATTACATCAGATTGAATGAAAAGGTGAATGAAGGCATCACAGATACGTTAACCCTTAAATCCAATCAGTATATTCTGGGCTATATCCCCGATTATCAGCAATGGAATTACATGATAGGAGCTTCTTATACCTATTATGGAAAAGCCAAGCATCAGGTGTTTCTGAGCCGAAATATGCTGAGTAACATCAATACAAAGTATCAAAACAATGATGAATCGGATCCGGCCAAGAAAATTTTGGATTACCGCAGCACGGAAGAAGAAAACAAACTTCGCTATGAACAGTCTAGGCGCTATGGCCGATGGTCTGTTATGAACGGGGGAGGGTTTGAGTTTTCACAGTACGGTAATAAAACATTCAACCGAATCAGCACGCCACTGGGTCCACAGACCATCAATTTTCAGAGTGACCTGAATGTGGTAAAGTATAATCTTTTCAGCAAGTGGAGCCGTAGTTTTTCATCCGGTGCCATGGTGGCAATGGGCTTTAGACTTGATGGTTCAGGATACAATATCTCCACTGCCAATCCCTTGAACCAGCCGGGAATATCGTTGTCTGCCTCTGTTCCTGTGGTTAATAGAGTATTTTTTAATGCGAATGTGGGGCGCTTTCATCAGTTACCTGCATACACACTGATGGGATACCGAGACAGTATGGGTTCACTGGCCAATAAACCCAATTTGCAATATCTTCAAAACACTATGGCTGCAGCCGGGTTACAATACAATTATGGATTAGAGACCAAAGTAACCTTGGAAGGTTTTTACAAACAATACCGCCGCTATCCGGTAGGTCTTCGTGAGGGTATCAGTTTGGGTAATTTGGGAGGTGACTTCGCCATTGTAGGTAACGAACCGGTGAATTTTAACGGCACGGGCCGTGCATACGGTTTGGAATTTCTGGTGCAACGTCGCAGCCGAAAAGGTTTGTATGGAATTGCCAGTTATACTTTGTGCTGGAGTAGCTTTGCTGATCCGCAAGGAAAACTCATAGCTAGTGCATGGGACAGCCGGCATACAGTTGTCCTGACCGGGGGTATGAAACTGAAGCGAAACTGGGAATTGGGCGTTAAATGGCGCTTTATCACCGGAAGACCTTTTACCCCGTATGATACCAACCGATCACTGGCCAAATACAGCTGGGATGTGGTTGGGCAGGCAGTTCCCGATTATCGCCGGTTAAATACGCTCAGGGTGGGAAATTTTAATCAGTTTGATGTAAGGGTTGATAAAGTTTGGTATTTCAGGAAAAGTTCACTCAATTTATATATCGATATCCAGAACTTTTTCAATACGCAGTATGTGGGACCCAACACACTGGTGGCTGCCCGCAATGCCGATGGAACTTTGTTATCCGAACCATCCAATCCACTGCAGTATCAGGCCGACTTTTTACCCAATACCTCCGGCACTGTGCTACCTACCATTGGTGTGATTCTAGATTTTTAAGCCATAAAAAAACCGCCTTTAAGGCGGTTTTGTCAAATTGCAAATTGTATCAATATTCGTAAGTGAAGCCGGTTTCTTTGGGGTGAATGCACATTACCGGTGTATTGCTCCTGTTTACGATTTGCTGGGTGTAGGTACCTCTCAGCATATCGGTGATTCCTACCTCCAGGTCCGTCATAATCAGTATTAGGTCTGCATTGGCTTTCTCTGCGTAGCGCATGATTTCAGTGGCGTAGTTTTCAAGCAATTTGTCTTCAATTTCCACGTCTTTGAAGTTTACGCCATTTTGCGACAACTTGCTTTCTACCGATTTTACATTGGCTTTTATGCGGTTTTGGGTAAATTCATCACTGCTGCCCTGATAAACTACGTGGATTTCAGAATTGAATTTCTTTCCAACATGAATAGCCCAGTCGGTTTTCTGCCGACTTTCAATGGACAGATCCATGGGCATGATGATTTTTTTGTAACCTTCTCCCACAGAGTGATTTTTTACCACCACCACCGGAACTTCTGCACTCTGTATGGTTCGGCTGGCGTTTGAACCTATTACCTGCTCAATTCCGTTGGCACCATGGCTACCCATGATGATGGAGTCGAAATTTTCATCGTTGGCAATCTGGGAAATAGATTTGTATATGCGACCAGAGCCAATTCGGGTATGAACGCTGATTCCATGCTTTGATTTAATTTCAGTGGCGATATTTTCCAGACGGTTTTGAACGGCCTCTTTGACCAGCTCAGTTTGATTGCCGCCCCCAAAAATCCCTCCAAAAAGACCTTCATCAACGATGTTAACTAGGGTAATTTCATTGTTGTAGACTTGGGCAACTTTAATGGCATGGCCTAAAGCGCTGCTGGCCACATCTGAAAAGTCGGTAGGCACGAGAATGTTGTTATTGGTTTTGCGTTGCATATAATTTAAGTTTTTCGTTGCAAAATTAACGCACTTGTGGCTACAAAAAGCGATTTTAGTCACATTGTGACAAAGGTTTTCGTTAAAAAAAACAAAAAGCAGGACAAGCCTGCTTTTTGTTTTAGGATAAAATATGTTTTAGGGTTGTCTTTCCACTACAAACCGGCCGGTTTGCAGTCCCGCATCCCCATTCAGTTGAATGGTGTAAATTCCCGCGGGCAATAAAGCTGTATTTAAAACGGTTTGCCCTGCCGAAACTTTTGACTGATATACCATTTTGCCCGAAGCTGAGTACACGGATATTTTATTGTATGTTCCTACCCACGAAATGGTTGAGGTTTGGTCTGCGGGGTTAGGATATATCTGCATACCGGTTTTCAAGAACTCAGGTTGCTGAGATCCACGGGTTTTTACAATTTGCACCGTCAAACAATAGGTGGTGCTGCATTTGCTGAGCGAATCCCAAACGGTCAGACATATTTTGCGGCTGCCGCCAAATTTGTATGCGTGGTACCCGGGTGATTGCAGCTTGCTGTATGTGCTGTCGCCCCAGTCCCAGCTGTAAGAGTATCCTCCTGTACTGAGGTTGGTTACATAAACAATACCGGATTTGCTGATGCTGTCAACACGGAATTTTGCAGTTGCCGAGCAAGGGTTGCAGTTAATAGTAATGTTTTGACAGATGGCAGTATCACATTTTTTGCAGGTATCGTTAAGTTTGAGGCATACGCTATATGTACCATTGTTGGTGTAGTTCAAGGTAAATATCTGACCGGTTCCCACCAATGCTCCGGCACTGTACCAACTGTATTTTACACAGCCATTATTCAGATTGTTGGCCGTGAGGGTGACTTTTTTGCAATCTACCCTGTAGGTATAGCCTGCGCCGGCTTTTTTCCAGTTGCAGGGTGTGGAGCAGTCCACGTAAATTTTCTTGCAAATGGTGGTATCGCATTTTTTACAGCTATTGGTAAGTTTCATGCATATCCAATACCAGCCGTTGCTGCTGAAACCAATGCTTTGGGTTCTGCCGTTAAAGGTAGCCAGCGGCACATTATTAGCGTTGGAAACAGTGAATGAATAACCGATGCATGAATCGTTCAGGTTGTTGCCTTCCAGAATCATATTGGGGCACTTCATTGTGTATCCGAATCCTGCACCAAGTTTTGCCCAGTTGCAACTTTCTGTGTAACAGGACACATTCACAGTTTTGCAGATGACAGTGTCACATTTTGTGCAGCTGTTGTATAATTTGAGGCAAATGGTGTATGATCCATTTTTGGGCAGGGTAACGGTCTTCAGGCGGCCACCGATACTATCAACAAATACGCCATTAACGGTCCATTTGTAAGATATGCATGAATCGGAGAGATTCCATGCCTCCAGTTTCACCACCGCACAGGTAGTAGTACTCACAATACCAAAGCCGGCCTGTCCCCAGGTGCAGCGCTTTACCGGTAAATTGATGACAACCTTTTTGCAGATGGTTATTTTACAACGCTTATCTGAAGAAACTATGGTTACGCATACATTGTACGTTCCCGATTTTGTGAAGGTCTTTTGTGGGTCTTTTCCTGTGGCACTGGTTCCATCTCCAAAATTCCATGTGTAGGTGGCGTTTTTGTCTGTGCTGTAGCCAACGAAATTAATGGTACCACTGCCGGTATTTTTAAACAGGAATCCACCCTGTAGTCGACACGGTTCTTCAATGACTATTTTTTTACAGATGGTGGTACAGCATTTCTGTGTTTTGTCGCAAATGCGCACACAAACTTCATAGGTTCCGGGCTTTTTATACCATTTGGAAACACTTTTGCCACTGCCCGTAGTACCATCTCCAAATTTCCATGTATAATAGTATCCGGTGCTGCTGTATGCTTCAAATTTTACCTGACCACCTGTGCCATAATAAACTTTTAGCTCTCCCTTGATGTTACATGGGTTGCTGCAGCTGATTTTAATTTCTTTGCAAATGTCCTTTACACATACAGTTGTGGTTCCGGGGATTTTCCAGGTAGCTTTTAGACATACTTTGTAAATACCATCTTTTACGAATGTTTTGCTGGGATCGGTACCTGTGGATGAACTGCCATCACCCCAGGTCCAGCTGTAGCTGACACCCGAGCTGTTGACCAGGCCGGAGGTAGCAAGAAAACGAACATTCCTGCAGTCTGCTTTCCAGGTGAAATCAGGTTTGAAATTTACACATGGGTTGGATGCACAGGTATCAACTTTAATGGATTTGCAGTAAAATGAGTCAACGGATTTACAGGTGTTTTTAACTTTAAGACAAACCTGATAAGTACCGGGTTTGGTAAATTTGTAACTCATGGTAGAACCGGTAATCCATTTACCGTCAATTTGCCACCAGTAGGCAAAACAACTGTCCGGCTTGATGATATTGGCCGTCGCAGTCAAAGTCAGACATTCTGCACGATACGTCCAGCCGTATTGATTTTGTGCTTTCAGTTCCTGATTATTGCCCAAAGCAAAGATGGACGTCAGTAAGGTGAATAGGAGGGTATGTTTGAATTGCATTTTTTCAGTTTTAGATTTTGACTATAGACACGATTCTGATTAAAAACGTTGTCTAAATATGATTCAAAAATATAAAATAATTGCCAAGGTTTATCGAGATCGAA
>JBEDNI010000003.1:0-34120 GCA_041170685.1 Bacteroidota bacterium
ACACATAACGCCCCACCCGTTCCTGCCATGTGCCCTTGGGGGCCACGCCGGCATGTTTCATCAGGGTGGTAAATTCGGAGTAATCTACTTCGTAGGCGTCTTCCCCTTTTTCTATTTTCATATTGGGAGTTGCCTCCAGTAATTGGCACATGTGCAGGTAAATGTCTTTTACCTTGGGGGCGTCGCCAAAACCTGCATCAATACTGCCGGTGTAGCCGGCATGTAACAATGCATCTACAATGCCCGACAGCAATTGAACTTCCATGAGTTCGCGGTGCGTGTTGTCAAATATGGTAACCTCTTTTCCCTCCGCTATGCTGCGCATGAAATACGGAAACAAGTTGGAAGCATTGCCGCCTTCCCCAACCATATTGGGTAATCGGATGATAAGATGATTTGGAAAACGCTGCCGAATCGCCTCCTCCATTTTCACCTTATGCCGAATATATGGGGTGTTCTGCCTGGAAGGATTAAAAATACTGACGGTAGAAAAATAACAAAGCAGCAGACGGCTGTCCTGCATACCAAGTAAAGAGAGTTCACGTTCAAAGGCCAGTGGATTTGTTTCACCCGAATCAGAAACACCCGAGCAAAAAAAGGTCACCGATTCCCGGTCAATATCTCTGAGACTGTTGGCGAGTAATCCGTTCCCTATAATCATGAGAAGCTGTTTGTAGATGCGAAACTAATTGATTTACCGTAGTTTCCCACCGAAAATTATGCAATACTTTCTGATAACAGGCCATTTGTTTGCTACGAAGTTCAGGTGCCGGTGTTCTGATAATGGCCTTCATGGTGTCTTTGAGTGATTTACTGCTTCCAGGGTGTAACAGCCATCCGGTCTCTTTGTCAATAACCTTTGTAACCGCACCCACCCCGGTAGCAGCAACGCATAATCCTCGCGCCATAGATTCTATAATAATGGTGGGAAACCCTTCGGATAGACTGGGCAACAACAAAACCTCGCTGCTATCTTTCAGGGGTTTTAATGCTTCAGCGGACAAGTTTCCATGGTAACGAATCCTCGGATCTTGCAACTCCAGATGTTTGGGTAGCTCGCCCACAATATCAATCTCGAATGTTTCGTTATCCTTAATCAGTTCCTGAAGGGTTTCATGCAGTAAGTGATATCCTTTTCGATATTCGTTTCTGGCCACAAATAAAAACTTCCGTATCATTCCATTTTCCTTGGACAAGGGTTCCGGATTCAGCCAAAAGTCATCTACAGCCCCATATTGCTCAAAAATACGGTCTTCCGATTTACCCTGCCTGCGTAAAATATCCTTCACATCTCCGCCATAGGAAAAAATATAGTCCGTCAAACGGATGATAGGAACTGCCGGAATTCGCATCAGCATTTTGTGCAGCATTTCTTTCACAGCAAAAGCCGGCTGAAACATTTCAAGACCGTGTAACTGAACAATGACAGGGATTTGAGGCCTGCTTTGCCGTGCCAGCCAGTGCCACAATGTATATCCTTTTCCAAACAGGATGTCGGTGGTTGATATTTTATGGGAAAAATAGTTTGTAATCCTTCGCGAGTACAAATAACTTGCCACCACATAATGACCCGGAAATCTGGGTGTTTTTGGATAAGGAATTACATGAAAACGGATGTTGTCAGGTCGCCCATTTTCCCAGAATCGGGATTCCGCCTCTTCGGCACTGCTGACTCCATGATCGGGGATCAAGACATCCACCCTGTGCTCGGTTCCTGCCAGGTGCCGGATAATGTAGGAAGCATGCTTTTGCATGCCCCCCAGCACAAATGGGTAAATTCCGTCAGTAGCAAATACGAAGTTCAATCAGGTTGCAAATTACCGCAATTGGGAATATAAATGTGTGGGATTAACGGTATTTTTGGCTTAAAAGACAGATTCAGAACCACAGACATGTTGGTGCACATGAACAATGCACTGGTTCATAGGGGCCCTGATGCAACCGGAATATTCACCGATGAAAACATAGGACTGGGTCATCGGCGCCTGAGTATCATCGATCTTTCCGAAGAAGCCCGCCAACCCATGACATCCGCCAGTGGGCGATATACCATCGTTTACAACGGTGAAATCTATAACTATAAAACGCTTAAGGCAACCCACCGAAAATACCCCTACCGAACCGAAACAGATACTGAAGTAATTCTGGCTTTACTGGAAGAGCATGGTACCCAGGCATTTCAAATGCTCGACGGAATGTTTGCAATGGCCATCTGGGACCGTGAAAAGAAGCAGCTGTTGCTGGTCCGTGACCGAATGGGTGTGAAGCCCCTCTATTTCTGCCGCGGTGGTGATTTGCTGCTGTTTAGCAGTGAAATTAAAGGGTTGCTTGCTTCCGGGCATTTTAAAGCTCGCATCAACAAGCGTGCGTTGGGCAATTATCTCCTGTATCAAACGGTTTATAGTCCCGAAACCATGGTGAACGGTGTGCAAATGCTACCGGCAGGTTCTTATGCCGTGGTTGATGATAAGGGTTTTGGGGTTCGCCATTACTGGCGTATGGAGGATTGTCGCGATAAATATACCCTGCCCGGCCCTTATGAAAAGGTAATTAAACAAACCCGTGAACTTATTTTCAAGGCTGTAGAAAAACGCCTGATGAGTGATGTTCCGCTGGGGGCATTTCTTTCCGGAGGGATTGATAGTTCTGCCATCGTGGCAGTGATGAGCAAGCTATCGGATAGACAGGTGAAAACCTTCAATGTGTATTTCGATGAACAGGAATTCAGTGAAAAACGGTTTGCCGAAATGATTGCCGACAAGTACCGTACCGACCACCACCCTGTGCTGCTGAGGCCAGATGAGTTTTTACATGACATACCCGAAGCCCTTGATGCCATGGACCATCCCGGAATGGATGGGTTGAATACGTACATCATTTCCAAATACACCAAAAAAGCAGGAATCACGGTTGCGTTAAGTGGCATTGGAGGAGATGAGTTATTTGGCGGTTACCCTGTTTTTGGATACCTGCAACAGCTGAAGAAGTACCGGTTTATCGGAAAATTGCCCATCGGAATGCGCAAAAGTGCCGCCATTTTGCCCAGCCGGATGTTAAAAGGAAAAGCAGCCCAGAAATTGGCCATGCTGGCCGGTATGCCTTCCTGGGACTGGGCTCATATTTATCCTGTGTTTAGACAGGCCATGAACATGCAGGAGCTCGAACAGGCCGGAGTCGATTATCACCGTTATTTTCAAACCGAAACGGATGATCCGTTTGGTCCAAAACTGGTTTCAGAAATTACCATTGCAGAATGTAGCACCTATTTGGAAAATATTTTGCTTCGTGATGCAGACCAGATGGGAATGGCCCATAGCCTGGAAATCAGGGAGCCGTTTTTGGATAAAGATCTGGTGGAATTTATGCTGGCCATGCCCGATGATTTTAAACCCCTGAAACCACCCAAACAGCTGCTTATTGATGCAATGGGTGATTTGCTTCCCCGTGAAATCTGGGACAGACCCAAAATGGGATTCTCTTTCCCCTGGCAGGCATGGATGAACCGCGAACTCAAACCCTTTTGTACCGAAAGACTGGAATTACTCAAAAACTTCGAATTATTAAACCCTGCATATATTGACGGGTTAATATCAGGGCTGAATCAAAAAGATAACCCTAATTGGCACAAAGCATGGAGTCTGGCTGTGTTGGGTCACTGGATTAACAGACAAAAGATACATGACTGATAAAACCTCCGTGGTGGTGGTCTGCGACTGGTTCGACCCCGCCTTCAAGGCAGGTGGGCCCGTTCAGTCACTCGTCAATCTGGTAACACAACTGCACGACCACTACCATTTTTCCATTATTTGCGGAAACCGTGATTATGGAACAGCCGACACCTTGCCGGTACCCACAGGAATTTGGACAGACTGGAATGGTATGGCCCGGGTAATGTATCTGGATAACAAATCACTGTCTCGCAAAGCCATTTTTTCAATCCTGGATGAAAATGTGTCTGCAAAGTCGGTTCTATACGTACAGGGCATATTTTCACGTTACTTCAGTATTTATCCCTTATTGTGGTGGCAGCGATCCAAACACAGAAAAATCGTGGTAGCACCGCGTGGCATGCTGCATCAAACCGCCAGGTCAGTAAAACCTTTCAAGAAAGTGCTATTTCTCACCTTGGCAAAATGGCTTGGATGGTTTAATAATATAGACTGGCAAAGCACCCAGCCCGATGAAACAAAGGAAATAAGAAAGACGCTTGGTAAAAAAGCCAAAATAATGGAAGCGGCCAACATACCACGCATAATACCGCCCTATCAGCTGCGAAATGAGAATGTTGAAGGGTTGAAAATCCTTTCCGTAGGCCGTATTTCCGATGAAAAAGATCCCATTATGCTCCTTGATGTGCTGGGGCGTCTTGCACTTCCGGCTGTGGCAACTGTTATAGGTGATTATTCGGACGAAGAGTATTATAAAAAGTTCAAACATTTAACCAATCAACTTCCGGAACACATTAAGTTTACTCATATTCGTGCTGTTTCACCATCAGAAATAGGGCATTTTTACAGAGACCATCAAGTGTTTGTTTCCTGCAGTAAAGGAGAGAATTTTGGGCATGCCATAGCCGAGGCACTGTCCTATGGTTTGCCATGCTTTATCGGAGAAAACACCCCCTGGACCGGCCTAAAGGAGAAAAAATCAGGCGAAGAACTACCCCTTGAACCGGCCGCATTCGAGGCAGTATTGACCGCTTACTATCAATTGTCATCTGAAGAAAAAGCGGAAATGTCACGCGCAGCACACAACTTTGCAGTGCAGTCTTTTCAGCCCGAAAAATACCGCACCCAATACAAAGCATTGTTTAGCATAGAGGAAACAGACGATGAATAAAAGCGTAAAACTACCGGCAGATATTAGAATCGGTGTAATTGGCGGAGGTCAATTGGGCAAAATGCTTATCGAGGCTTCTCGTCCCTGGAATATACAATACAGCGTTCTTGAAAACGACTTGAATTGTCCGGCGGCCTCACTCGCAAATCATGTAATCCTGGGAAGCCTCAAAGACGCCGAAAGCATTCAGAAACTGTCGGCTGAATGTGACGTCCTAACTTATGAAATAGAGCATATCAACGCCGATGCATTGCAGCAGCTGGAGCAGGCAGGAAAGACAGTCATCCCCTCGGCCCGCACCCTGCAAATGATACAGGACAAGGGTCTTCAAAAACAGTTTTACCAACAGCATGCCATCCCCACAGCGGATTTTGTGATTTGTGATAATCCGCAGGATTTATCAAAGGCCATATTGATGATTGGCGGAAATAAAGTGGTGGTGAAACAACGCATGGGTGGCTACGATGGTAAAGGCGTTGATATTGTTACTTATAGTGACATTCAAACGGGATTGTTTCAATCACCCGGACCTTGCGTGGTAGAATATTTTCATGAAAACATAACCGAATATTCGGTGATTGTGGCAGCAGACCAATTTGGAAATGTGGTAACATACCCGCTCATTGAAATGTATTTTAATCCGCAGAGCAATCTGGTAGAATTTCTCTTTTCGCCGGCCGAAACCACCCCGGACCTGGAGGCGGAATGCAGGAACGTGGCAATGCACGCAGTCAGAGAATTGAAATCACCCGGATTGTTTGCCGTAGAATTATTTGTTACGCAATCAGCCGAGGTATTGGTGAATGAAATAGCGCCACGTCCCCATAACAGCGGTCACCATACCATTGAGGGAAGCTATACCAGCCAGTTTGAGCAACTGAACCGGATTTTGCTGGGTTTGCCGTTGGGTAATACAGAAATGATACAACCGTCAGCCATGATCAATCTGGTGGGGGGTGAAGGTCAGACCGGTGCTTATAAACTCAAATATGCTGAACAACTGCTATCGGAACCCGGCGTGTATGTGCATCTTTACAACAAAGCCGAAATACGCCCGCAACGAAAAATGGGTCACATAACCGTAATGGCCGAAACGTTACAGGAGTTGCTGGATAAAGCCGGTAAAATAAGGGATTGGGCGGTTTTTGAATAAGGTCAAACCGTCATAATTTCTTTTTCTTTCGAAGACAACACTTCCTCGGTTTTCTTGATATAGTTGTCAATCGTTTTCTGAATCTCTTCTTCTGCACCTCGCGCTTCATCTTCACTGAGGCCGTCCTTTTGCATGGTTTTCACCGTTTCCATAAAGTCCTTGCGGATGTTGCGGATGCCCACTTTGCTGTTTTCTGCTTCTGCTTTGGCCATTTTAACCAAATCTTTTCTCCGTTCTTCTGTTAAAGCCGGTACGTTAATGCGAATCATTTCCCCGTCATTTTGAGGAGCAAACCCCAGGTTGCTGTTGATAATAGCAGTTTCAATGGGACGAATCAGTGATTTATCCCATGGCTGTATGGCCAAAGTTCTGGCGTCAGGGGTGCCCACGTTTGCCACCTGATTCAAGGGTGTTGGAGCTCCGTAATATTCAACCATAACACCATCCAGCATGTTTGGGGTGGCTTTTCCGGCACGAATGCGCGAAAATTCCTGATGGGTGTGGGAGAGGTTTTTTTCCAGTTGGTCTTTCAACTGGGTCAGCAGATCATTAACGGTTGCCATAGGGTTTTATCACGGCAAAAATAATAAATACATGGTTTGTTGCCGCATAAACCCGTTTTGTAGTATGTTTTTCTTTGACAATGCCGCAGTTTAGTGGTAACTTTGAACAAAATTTCAAACATGAGTACTATCCTTTTTCTTGGCAATATGGGTACCGGCGAAATCATCATGATTTTGGTTATCGTGCTATTGTTGTTTGGCGGTCGTAAAATTCCTGAACTGATGCGTGGACTGGGTCGTGGTGTGCGTGAATTCAATGACGCAAAAAACAATGTGTCCAGCGAAATCCGCAAGGGCATGGAGGAAGACCCCAACAAGACCAAGACAGAAGCTTGAGCAGTTATCGGCGTATCTCCGACATTCAGGCCGATATCCGGTCGGGTAAAACCAACTGCGTTCAGCTGGTAAAAGAGTATATTGCCCGAATTGAAGAAAACAAAAACCTAAATGCTTTTTTGGAAGTTTGGGCTGAAGAAGCGCTGGAGCGAGCTTTTCACATAGATCAAAAATTTAAATCCGGAACCCCCGGACGTCTGGCCGGTTTAGTTCTTGGTATCAAAGACAATCTGGCCTACAAGGGCCATAAAGTTTCGGCGGCAAGCAAAATACTGGAAGGTTTTGAAAGTCTGTATACCGCAACATCGGTTCAGCGTTTACTCAACGAAGATGTTATCATCCTGGGACGCACCAACTGTGATGAGTTTGCCATGGGTGCTTCCAATGAAAATTCCGCATTTGGTCCGGTGCGAAATGCCACCGACCCCAATCGGGTTCCCGGCGGCAGCAGTGGTGGCAGTGCTGTTGCGGTGCAAGCCAATCTAGTCCACGCTTCCCTGGGCAGCGATACCGGCGGATCTATACGTCAGCCGGCGGCATTCTGCGGTTTATTTGGCCTAAAACCCACGTACGGTCTCATTAGTCGCTGGGGATTACTCGCGTATGCCAGCAGTTTTGACCAGGTCGGTCCCCTTACCCGCTCACTGGAGGATAATATGTTGCTAACGGAAATTATGGCTGGTCCCGATGAGCAGGACGCTACCGTTTCTGACAGGCCGGCTCCTCGTTATCAGATTAATCAACCTAAAGGCAAATACACTTTTGCAGTAATGCGGCAGGCCATTGATCATCCGGGTCTGGATGCCGAAGTAAAAACAGCCACAGAATTCCTAATCAAAGCCCTGACTGACCATGGGCACACCGTTACCTATTTTGACTTCGAGTACCTGGATTATCTGGTACCAACCTATTATGTGCTAACCACTGCTGAAGCCAGCAGTAACCTGAGCCGCTACAGCGGGCTGCTATACGGTCACAGGAGCCAGCATGCCAAAGACCTGGAATCTACTTTTACCCTCAGCCGCAGTGAAGGTTTCGGAGAAGAGGTGAAAAGAAGAATTATGCTGGGGACTTTTGTTTTAAGCAGTGATTATTATGATGCTTATTACAGTAAAGCCCAGAAAGTAAGGCGCATCATTCAAAATAAGACCCGCGAAGTTTTGGCGGGAGCGGATGCCATCCTGATTCCCACCACCAGCACACCGGCATTTAAGCTGGGAGAAAAATCCAAAGACCCCATTGCCATGTATCTGGCAGATTTGTTTACCGTTCAGGCAAATATTGCCGGAAACTGCGCCATCAGCGTACCCGTAGCCAAAACAACATCCGGGTTGCCCCTGGGCATGCAGTTAATGTGTGGGGATTTTGAGGAACAAAAACTCTTTGATGTATCATCTGAAATCCTTCGTATCTGCAATTCATGAGGTTTTCTGTTCTGTTGCTTGCGTTTACTCTTCTTTGTAATGGCCTTAGAGCCAATGTTTGGGAAAACCGCATTCGCGCCTTTGAGCAAGTGGGACTGCCGCATTTTTATAATGCAGCGGTGCAACGCAAAATAGATACGCTATTGATAAACGCCAATCGTTCTACTTCCATATTGGTTGGAAAACAGTCGGCCTTTCAGCCCTACATAGACAATGCCCGTCAGATTTATTCATTGCCCTGGTTTATTCGTTTTTTACCTGCGGCCAACACAGACTTAAACACCCGATTTACCGATGCCGAAGGTTCCACAGGAATATGGCCGCTCAACTTCAGTATGGGCAAAAAATACGGGCTGAAACAAACTTCCATTCTGGATGAGAGAAGGTCACTTTCAGCTTCCTCCAATGCGGCATGCCACTATATTAAAGACCTTCAGGGAATTTATCGCGACTGGCTAAAAACCATTGTGGCATTCCGAATTGGTGCGGTTCGGTTGAATCAGGCCATCAGGCAGGCAGGAAACAGCCTTAAGTTTGAAGATATCTATAAACACCTCACACCCGCGGAACAGCAACACATCGTAAACTTTTATGCTACCCTGGTAGTAATGTATCATTTTGAGGAGACCGGACTCAGCAAAGATGTTTACCCGATGATGAAGGCCGATACCGCCACCGCCCGATGCCTGCTCCCTTTTGTGTTTTTTGAAGAAAAAACCGGCATCACATCCAGTGAACTGCAGCAAATAAACCCGGAATTTAAGTCCAACGTCATTCCCTGGTTTGGGGAACCGGCTACCTTTCATATTCCGGCCGCCAAGCGCACCGCCTACCTGAAAGTGAGGGATAGTTTATGCATCATGATACAACAAAAAAGTGCGCCTCCAATTGTTTATGATACCATAGTTACCATAAAGGACAGCGTTACATACATAGAAATAAAACCCCGAGGAGAAAGAGGCGTAGAACCGACAAACAATGGTTCATCAGCCACCATAACACCGATACCACCGGCCAAAGTATGGGTAATATATAAAGTGAAACCCGGAGATGGTTTTTATACACTATCCGACGTGTTTGACTGTACCATAACCGAGATGAAGTCATGGAATGGAATAAGAACCAACACCCTCAAAGCAGGCAGTGTCCTCCGGTTCTATGTTCCTTATGTCAGGAAAAGTCAGTACGAGCAAATAAACAGAATGAATGCTGTTGAAAAGCGAAACATAGCCAATAAAGATTAATTGTCCTTGCGGAATCCTCTTATCATTCTGTTTGTTATATCATCTCTTGATGCATTCGCTCAGGTGTATCCCATTCAGAAAACAGAGGAAAATATTGTTATTGATGGCAATTTAACGGAAGCTGTCTGGCAAAAAGCGCCTTTGCAAAATCGTTTTATACAACACTTTCCTTACGACACATCCGAATCATTGACGCGAACCGGTTTTATGCTGGCGTATGATGAACAACGGCTGTATGCAGCATTCATCTGTGTGAACCGTAACCCGGATAAGCCCTTTGTGGTGCAGAGTCTGAAGCGGGATTTTAGCATTACCCAAAGCGACGCCGTGGTCCTCACGTTAAGTCCGTTTGGAGACGGTCAAAATGGATTCTCATTTGGGGTTACCCCACAAAATGCACAGCGGGAGGGCTCTGTAGAAAACGGTGGCGGATTTGGGGTGTCTACTGCATGGGATCAGATATGGTATAGTGCCACCCGCATAACCCGAGATACCTGGTTCGCCGAGTTTGAGATTCCTTTCAAATCCCTGCGTTTCCCCGATGGACTTAAAAACTGGCGCTTTAATGTGGCACGGGCTGATTTTCGAAATAATGAAGTAAGTACTTGGATTAAAGTACCCCGGATGTTTAATATCAGTGCACTTACCTTTACCGGAACTTTGCAATGGCCGGCTTCACCTGCCCGCAAAGGCCCCAACCTGGCTCTCATACCCTATGTGAGTAGTCTGGCAACCGGCGAAAAGGGAGAGTTTCTGAAGGACAATACCCCCAGGGTTGGGCTAGATGCCAAGGTAGGCCTGAGTTCATCCCTAAACTTAGATGTGACACTAAACCCGGACTTTGCCCAGGTGGATGTGGATGAGCAGCAAATCAACCTGACCCGGTTTTCCTTGTTTTTCCCCGAAAGGAGACAGTTTTTTATTGAAAACAGCGATCTGTTCGCCCAGTTTGGTTTTCGTCAGATACGGCCTTTCTTTAGCCGTAGGATAGGCCTTTCTCAGGCAGGCAACATCCCCATTGATGTGGGTGCCAGAATAACTGGTAAAATTGGAAAAGATCTTAGGCTGGGTATTATGAATGTTCAAACCCGAAGAATAGACTCGCTTATTCCGGCTAAGAATTATGCTGTGGCTGCATTTCAGCGGAAAATACTGGCTGCCAGTTATCTGGGGGGAATTTTGGTGAGCGAGCAGGCGGTAGGCGCTGTGAATGCAAAGCGAAATTCTGTGGCAGGACTTGAGTTTAATTTGCTCGCCCCCAACAATCGATGGGTGGGTAAGGCATTTGTGCAGAAGGCCCTTTATGAAGGCCTGAAACCTAACAATGGATATGCCCATGCCTCATATTTATCTTACCGCACCCTTAAATGGGAGGCCATGTGGAACCATGAGTATGTTTCAGGTAAGTTTCGCGCCCCAACGGGATTTGTGCCTCGCATTGAAAACTATGACCCCGTACTGCGTAAAACCTTTTTCATGAGTTATGGCCGTCTGGAACCCATGATTAGCCGGATATTTTATCCCAAAAGCAGTGTGATTAACAACTTTTCATTTAACCTGTATAACAGTACCTACACCGACAGCAATTACCGGATAACAGAGGCGGTTACTACCTTTTCAGGGAAAGTGTTGTTGCAGAACAGTGCCAGTTTCAGGTTGGCTGCTAACCGTGAGTTTTTCTGGTTATTTCAGCCCTTTAATCCGGTGAATCCCAGAGACTTCTACCGGAGAATACCGTTTTCAAAGCGTGTCAGCATCGGCAATTAGCAACAATCGGAAGCCCTTGAATGGTTCATTGGAATGCCAGTATGGTTCGTATTTTGGCGGAGAAAAACTATCCCTTACAGGAGCTGTGCAATACCGCCTTCAGCCAAGATTTCTCTTTACCCTCAATTTCCGCCGCATTAATATTGATATTCCCAAACTTGGAAAAGACACCCTGAATCTCATTGGGGTAAAAACAGAGTATAGTCTTAGCAACACCATGTATTTTACCGCTTTTTTCCAGTACAATACCCAGGCAGAAAATGTGAATGTAAACGTCCGGTATCAATGGCGATACAGACCTATGAGTGACTTTTTTGTGGTGTATTCCGAGAACTATGAGCCCCGCTTCCTCACCAAAAACAGAAGTCTGGCATTTAAGTGGGTATATTGGTTCAATACCTAAAAGGTATTAATTATGCCAACTGCTGTAACTGGATGAGTTTGTGATACAAACTTTTATTGGCCAATAGTTCTTCATGATTGCCTACCTCCGTAATTCGGCCCTGATCCATTACCACAATTAAATCTGCATGGGTAACCGTGCTTAAACGATGTGCTATGATAATACTGGTGCGGTTCTGCATCAGTTTTTCCAATGCGGCCTGCACGGCCTTTTCACTCTGACTGTCAAGTGCACTGGTGGCCTCGTCCAGAATGAGAATCTGCGGATCTTTGAGCAATGCCCTGGCAATGCCCAAGCGTTGTCTTTGACCACCACTGAGCTTGCTGCCACGCTCACCGATATTGGATTGATAACCATGCTCCAATTGCTCTATAAACTCATGGGCATAGGCCGCTTTAGCCGCATCGGTAACCGCCTTTTCATCGGCTTCCGGTTTTCCCAGTGCAATGTTGTTGCGCACGGATTCATTAAACAAAATACTTTCCTGACTTACCATGCCCATCAGTTGTCTAAGGTCATCCTGCCGAAACTCGCGCAAATCATGTCCGTCCAGCAAAATGCTGCCGGAATCCACATCGTAAAATCTCGCTATTAAATCGGTGAAGGTCGTTTTCCCTGCTCCACTAGGGCCCACCAGGGCAATGGTTTGCCCTTTTTTAATGGTCAAGTTAATGTTGTGCAGAACTGCTTTGTTGGGATCATATCCAAAGGAAACATCCCTAAATTCAATGCTGTGTTCAAAAGAAGGGACTTTGGGATAAATCGGATCCTGAACCCGCACCGGTGCATTCACCAGTTCTTCGATGCGGTGCAGACTGGCCTGTCCGCGCACCGCCGCAGAATACGAGGAGCTCAGTGCCTTGAACGGATTAATCAGTTGGCTGAATATGGCAAAATAGGTGAGAAAAAACTCGGGGTTGAGGGTGCCGCCAAAAACCATGTTACCGCCCAGCCAAAGTAATGCTGCCGAAACAGCAATGCCGATGGTTTCGCTGAGCGGTGAGGATAAATCATACCGTCGCTGCACACCAATATTATTGCGGGTATAGGACCAATCTTCCTCACTGTATTTTTTGCGAAAAAAACCTGCGGCGTTGAATGCTTTGATGATGCGCATACCGCTGATGCTTTCTTCAAATGATGACATGATGCGACCTGCCAGTTCCTGATTACGGGTGCTTTTTTTCCGCAGGCTCCGGCTTAATAAACCAATAAAAATCGCTGTAAGCGGAAGGAAAATAACAATATAAAGGGTAAGTTGCGGAGACAAAAAAATCAGCGCACAGAGAAATAGCAATATGGTCAGTGGTTGCATGTACAGGGCTTCCAGCGATACCATCAGCGCAAACTCAATTTCTTTCATGTCATTGCTCATGCGGGAGAGCAAGTCACCCTTGCGTTCTTCATTGAAATAGGCCACAGGCAGTTCCAGACAGCGATTGTAGATGTTCATTCGCATACCGCGAACGGCCATATTGCGCAATTTGGCCATCACACTCATGGCAGCAAAACGACTTAGGTTTTTCACAACGGTTATAATGACCAGTGCAATACACAAATACGCCAGCGCCCTAAGGGGATCTCCTTTAGCAAGTCCGCCAAACCAGTGTATGAATGCTTCGTAATGTGCTGAAAACCAGTTGCCTACATCAAGCCCTTTGGTGTCTAGGCCTGGCGCAGTGTCGTTCGGCTTAAAGAGGAATTTTAGCACCGGCATAATCATAAGCAGGGTACTGAGGTGTAGCAGTATATACAACAGGTTAAAGCCGAAATTCAGAAAAATCAGCCCTTTGTAGGGCCGCGCATGACGATAAAACTGCAGAATGGCTTTCAACTGTTTGCGAAATTACGCAAATTTGCATGGAACATGAGAAAAAGCATAGGGTTTGCGCTATTGATGTTGCTTTTTGGGGCATGTCAGAACAATGAGGAAGTGCTTGATAAGAAGCAGTCCGACAGTATTTATACAAGCGCTGTGATCCACGAGCGACAGCAAAAAGACGCGGCTTTTGCCATGTCGCCCAATAGTCCGTTCAG
Source organism: Bacteroidota bacterium (assembly GCA_041170685.1). Taxonomy (GTDB): domain Bacteria; phylum Bacteroidota; class Bacteroidia; order NS11-12g; family UBA955; genus RGEC01. The sequence goes on from JBEDNI010000003.1 coordinate 13,767, forward strand.
GGATGTACAGGAAGATTTCAGTGGTTTGCAATATTATCCGGTATCTACCGAATGGAAAGTAAACTGTCGCTGGGATAAGCGCCATTCCGGCAATTGGGTAACGCTGCCTGATTCCAAGGGTAAGAAGCGGGTTTACAAGGTTGCGGGAACATTTAAATTCCGCATTCAGAATCGTGATTGCGAGATAGAGGCTTATTTTGAGGATTCCGCGGAAACCGCCTTTTTTATCATGTTTCGGGATTCAACCAACGGCAAAGAGAGTTATCAGGGGGGGCGGTATATTGAATTTCAGCATGCCGGTTCAAACGACGTCGTGCTGGATTTTAACCGGGCTTTCAATCCCTACTGCCATTACAACCATAACTATGCATGCCCTTTAGTACCTGCATCTCATTTCCTTCCGGTATTTGTCCGCGCCGGTGAGCGAAGCTACCCCGTTAAATGAAGCCACCCCGGCGTATTACAATCGAACCCGAAGGGAAACATAAGCCCCAAAGCCATTGAAACGACCCGGCATTGCCAGACTTTCCAGGCCCTCGAGGCGCATATTTACCTGCAAACCGCCACGCTGTATGGGTTTCCATGTCCAGTAACTGAGTAAATTAATATTCCAGGTATCAAAACCGCCCAGGCTAACACTGGGGTAAAACCGAACCGCACCAATACCGAGTCTGATTTTGGGCTGATAATCAAGCCGGGGCAGATATCCCGGTAAATTTCGATAGCTCAATCTAACAAAGCCCCATTTTTCATGATTCGCGGCAAGGTAGACTGTAAAAGGGGCTAACAGGGTTTTCGATTTACGACTGCTATCCAGTCCAATTTGCCTTTTAATGGTATCAACGCGGTCACCAAACCAGTCGCCACGAAAAATACGGTTAAGTGATGTGCTGGCAGTTTGTAGGCGCACTGTGCTGTCAGCCATACCCGGCAATCGGTTGTAGGTTTTGAGGTCATTGGTATAATACAATCCGGCATTTTCCAGTCCTACAAAAACCATTTTCCATGGTCCGGAACTAAAATCATAAGTGATACCGGAGTTGATAGTAAGGCCAAATCCGCCCTGAGCACGCTGCACACTGCCACCCCAAAGCACATCTACATGCTGGGCCAGGGTATCCGTGAAGACCTGTGCCCTAAAGTTATTAATAGCGCTGTAACTGCGTAACCACCCCGGGTTGATGCTTCCTTGGTATGTAACCCTGCCTTTTCCATGGAGTAATTTTTTGGATTTTTCAAATCCCAAACCCAGCTCCAGCACGTCCCATTGTACAGCTTTATTGATACCGGCATCAAGGGTTTGACCCAAATACGCGCCGTTGCCTTGAAAAACCAGCCGGAAAGCATCATCATTAAACCTGATACCACCCATCTGATGGCGGCGTATAATGAACTTGTCAGAAACATTCAGCTGCATGGTTGAAGCAATTCCACCGCTAACCTGAGATTTTAACCGAGCTTCGGTTTGGGTAATGCGTTCTGAAGGAATATAACCGCCAAGCAAAAAACGACCTGTGATAGAGAGGGGCATCCCCGCAGAGCCGCTTTCGCTTAACACAGAAACTGCTATCATACTGGATTGTATCGTATAAACAGTATCTTTTGATGGCAGATTAATGGAAGTATCGTTTTTTACTACTGTGTTGGACACTTTGGTGGTGTCAATCATCTGTGCCTGCAATGTTTGGGCTGTCAGCAGCAACCCCAAAAGGAATTTAAAACTGTGCTTCATACTCTGCTTGCAGACTGGTTTTTACCTTAAGTTTATAGGTGTTATATATCTTTTGTTGTGTGCCATTTCCCACCACCCGGGCCTTGATGGCCACAGCATGTGCTTTTCTAAGAGACTCTATGCGTTCCCGGGGAATATTTGCCCGCAATATCGTTCTGGATGCAGCCAAGGGTTCACCGGTAGGCGTTGTTTTGCCGGCCATGATGGTCCCGGGATATACTGATACATCGCCCAACGAATTGCCGTATTGATCCAAGAGTGAGAAGGCCATATCTACTTCAAACGGATAATCATTTTCCACATCAAAAATCACAGTTGCGGTTTTCACACGTTGTACCTGAGGAATACTGGCTGCTTCTATACCCTGGGTATCACGAAGATTTAATCCGCCTACAGTGAAACTCACAGGCGCTTCCAGCCGCAGGTAAATGTCAGCACTTGAATTGTCAAACACAAAGTCTTTCCAGTTACTGACATTGCCATTGGGATTGGTTTCTATATCGATATCGTAATGGATAAACTGGGGCAAATTCTCTACAAATGCCTTGATGTTGGAATTGCTGCCATCAAGTACTACCTGTTTGTCTGTTGTTTCTCCATAATTGAAGGGTGCAGGGCCAATAATTACATCATTATTAAGGGGAGAGGCGCTCAATTTTACTTTATTGCCACTAAAAATATTTTCGCTTTCCAGCGATTTTACCCGCACCCTGCCTTCTGCACCAATGCTGTTTTTCACGAGCACCGAGGCCTTGAAATCCTTAAACACAATATTCCCATCAGCACCCTTGAAGAGTACAAATGGGGCCTTCCCCACAGAGTTATTCAGGGTTTGACCCATATAACCTGTGGCGTATTCGGGCAGCAAATCTGTGAGCGCATAATAGATTCGCAGACTGTCGTTGAGTGTAACCTGTACTTTACGGCCGCTGCTGTCCAGCGACACAATCATAATCTGATGAAAAGTGTTTACGGTATCTTTAACATTGGGGTCTCGGCCACGATAATCCAGCAAATAACCGCTCATATCCACGGTCTCCTCCTTGCGCTCTGTGGCACCTGGTCTGGCGCCCGGCATTTTCACCACGCGTTCTAGTGGCACACCATTTAGACTGGCCGATGGGATTTTGAGTACCATGGTCATGTTTTCCTGAATCGTAGATTCTACTTTCAGTCTTAACCAACCCTGTTTAACCTTGAAGAATTTCACCTGTGGACCACCCATATCCAGCACCAGTGCTTCATCCTGCTCTATCACATTTTGGTTGGGAAAAGCAGCAATAGCATCACGGGGGCGCAAATTGCGCACCGTGAGCGTAACTTCCACCCCTTTTGAAGCGTTGATAAGTACGGGTCCATTGCTGGCTTCCGTTATCAGGTGGCGGATTACTCCTTTCAGCCCTTTGTTTACGGTCTTGTTCCGCAAGCTGATACTTTTGGTAGCACTCGAACCTTGATTAATATTTAGGAATGAGTCTTTGGCCACAACCGAACCATCTGAGGCGTTTTGCAGTTCAAATACCAGCAGGGAAACCTTTACAGGCAGCTCATTGTTGATGGAAATATCCAAAAATCCCGAATCGAGGGTGGCGGTTTCAAAAAATGCTGATGCATCAATATCTACCGGGCTAAGGTTGGTTTGATTCTGTGCAGGAACTCCGATGGTTTGACCGTCGAGTAGGCGGAAAGTAGGGTTGATCTGGGCCAGGGTAATGCGTTGCACAATGCTGCGGTCGCTGAGTTTAAGGCGGCGCAGTGTGAAGGCGGTATTCAAACTGGTATCGGGTGCGGTAACCCTGAGACTGCGGGCATTGTAAACCAGATTGTCGTATATCAGAGTGTATCCGCTGTCGCTGGCATTGTTAACCAGAAAGCGCCTGTCTACATCATTTAGGGTCATTTCGGTGCTGAACAGGGGTACAGCAACATTGTTGTCCCACCGAGCAGTCTTACGGCTGCAAGCAACCGTGGTAAGAGCCACAAAGGCATATAATAAGACTAAATTTCGCACAATATTGCGAATATAGGGCTTTGAGCCCTAAACCAAATTCAATCGTTGTAGGTATTGCACTAAGTTGACATCGAAAAACAGCAGAGAACCAAAAATTAAGGTACCCCAAAATGCGATGCTTATGCTTTGCCAAAGGATGATTTTGTGTTTTTCCTGGATGAAGGTTGTACAAAGCAAGGTACCCACAGGAATGCTGAGTATAAGAGGGGTGAGCAAGGCAATGAGTGGAAGTCCGCCGTGCAGCCGCATCCACACCAGTCGCCGGTTGGTTTTGGTGAAACGCTTTTTGTTTTTGCTGAATTTTTTAAGGTAGCTCTCCAGCCAATATTCGCTGTAAGTAAACAATACGACGCCCAGAAATGCCCCGGCCGAGGTGAAAATCCACCCAAAGAGAGGATCGTGAAAACCGGCCAAAGCCACTCCGACCCCAATCAGATATTTTACGGTGGACCACAGAAAACTCAACAGCGCGGCAGTTCCAAAAGACATAGCAGCAAATGTACGGCAACCCCTGAGGCATTCTGCTGTCCTTTTGGGTAATTCGTCGGGCAAAACCACAATAAAGCCGAAAAAAACCTGCAATTTTGCACCCATGTTGCGTTTGTCAGTGTCACTGCTATTGGGAATGTCAGGGTTACTCCTGCAGGCCCAGATACAGGGTGGTTTTGGCAGAATGGATCGTGAAACACCGCAGGGCCGAACCGATAGTATGCGCAAGTCTACGGGAGTTCGCACAGATCCCGGCTCTGCACGCTTCACAGACCTTAGTGCAGGAAGGGACTCTTTTGTGGCATGGGATAGCACCTTGCCTATGGTTCAGCGTTATGACAGGGCCAGAGCAACCGGTCTGCCCTATGTAGATTTAGGACATTATGCATCACCCCAAAAATCGCTGTTGATTCATCCATTTGTGAATGCAGGACTACAATCGGGTTTTAATCCCTATGTTTTTCAGGATGTGAATCCGGAAACATTTACTTTCTATCGTGCCAAGATGCCTTTCACCCGCTTTAATTATCAGCAAGGTGGGAGCGGATTTATTGCATTGCATGCACAACACACCCAAAATATCCGCAAAAACTGGAACATTGCACTCGACTACAGCAGTGTAAACAACAAAGAATATTACATAAACAGCAAACAGGACCATTTGCACAGGGGAACCGCTCTTGGCAGTTATTACACTTCCAAAAATGGCCGTCTGAAGCAGTTTGCCATTCTGTCCTGGAATCGAGCCAGGCGGTTGGAAAATGGCGGTTTGGATAATGATACATTGTTGTTTTTCGATAATGTCATAGATACCCAACCACGGTACAGTTTCAATACCCGCGGCAATTACAGATCCCGGCTCAGTACAGCGCAATCAGTCTATGCAAACCGCCATCATCTGGCAGAAACCCAGTATACGCTTGGTAAGGGGATGCCCTATATGTTTCACCGAGCAGACTGGACCCGCAGCTCCTACCGATATCTCGATTCACGCAGGGATACCGGTTTTTATGGAGCCCAAACATACCGCAGTGCAGACAGTCTGAATGACAGCAGCGCCTGGAATGGACTTAGTAACCGCATTGGGCTGGGTTATTATATTAAAAACCCTGCACTAATGATAGGTTTGAGGGCATGGTATTCCCACGAATGGATGAGTTACAGCGCTAAATATTTATTGTCTGGTAAAGATGAAAATATGTCGCAGGGCCTCCATGCTCATGCTTACGGGCAGGGCAAAAAATGGGAATGGCAGGCCGAGGCAGCCACCTACCTGCGTGGATATAACCAAGGGGATTACAATCTTAGGTTGGGTGGTCAATGGACTATGGCTAAACGTTGGGCACTTGCCTTGCGCTATCAATCACAAAAAGCCATGCCTGGATTATTTCAACAGCGGTTTTTTAGCAATCAGTTTCGAATCAGCAATGCCTGGCCGGCCGTAAAAACAGCAGCCGCTGAGTTGGGTGTTTCCTATTCAGGGAAACGCAACATGATATCACTGGCATACGTATCAGGAAGTACAGAAGGCATGATCTATAATAGCGAAGACGCAATTTTTAGGCGTTCATCGGAGCTCACATACCGGCAAATACGGGGCCGACTTCATTTACAGGCGGGTAAACTTCACACCGATCATATTTTTTACCTTCAAAACATTTCGGATGAAAAGGTTTGGTCAGCACCCCGGTTTAGCTCACTCAGCAGTCTGTATGTGCAGGGTTACATGTTTAAAAAGGCACTGCATGCCCGTTTTGGGGTAGATGTGGCCTGGCAAAGCGAGTATAATGCCTGGGCGTATCGACCCGATATGGCTAATTTTTACATTCGAAATGTCGGTAGGCCCGGTGGCAATTACCCTGTGGCAGATGTGTTTTTTACCGGAGAGATTAAAACAGTAATTGTGACCTTTAAAATGGCACACATCAATAATTACCTCGCGAATTACGGGGTTTCCAATGCGTTTATGTCAGCACAGGGCTATGCCATAGAGCCACAGCGTTTTGTGTTGGGGCTGGTCTGGAGATTTCACTATTAAATTAATCCAAAGGCTGTTTCTTCAGCGCCAGAATGCTGAAATCGGAATTTTCCCTGCGGATGGTATTATGCAGGGTTCCCAAACCTTCGATGGACAGCACCACTTCATCGCCGTCTTGCAGCCACTGTTCTTTATAGTTGGGATCATGTAATTTGCCGGTGCCGTTTAGTTCCAAAAAGCATCCGGTACCCACGGTGCCACTGCCTATCACATCACCGGGGTAAATATCAGCGCCGTAAGCACAACGTTCTATGATTTCGGCAAAAGTCCAGTCCATATCTCCCATATTGCCTTCACTCACCTGAATGCCATTGACCGTGCAGGTCATCCGAAGGCTATAACTGGCGCCGGTGTGCCCGGGTTTGGCTGGTATGCGGTAGGGTTCCAGCTCATCCGGGGTTACCAGCCATGGCCCGATGACGGTGCTAAAATCTTTACCCTTTGCCGGTCCAAGGTTCAGCAACATTTCCTCCATTTGCAGTCGGCGTGCACTCATGTCATTCATAATCATGTAACCGGCAATATAGTCATCAGCTTCAGCGGCTTTGATGTTGCGTCCTTTTTTACCAATTACCACAGCAGCTTCCAGTTCAAAATCCAGTTTTTCAAAGTGATCGGGCATGCAATAAATATCGCCGGGACCTTGAATGGCCTGATGGTTGGTAAAATAGAAAATGGGATACATGTCAAATTCCGGTATCATGGGTACCCCCCTGTTTCGGCGAGCGGCTGCAACATGCTGTCGGAAGGCATATCCGTCTCTGCAGCTGCTGGGATTGGGTACGGGTGCCAGCAAAGCCACTGGGTTATAGGCCAGGCCAACCGATGCGTGTTTTCCCGCATGGATTTCTACTTCAATACTGCGCGCCAGGGCACTATTGGTCTCCCAATCCTTTAAAAAAGATGCCATGTCTTTGGGCAAAACGGGATTGATGGTATGCAGCGAATACAGTGCGTTGTTGGTGAAAAGCCCTACAGAGGCGTCCCCGTTATGAGCAAAGGTTACCAGTTTCATGGTACAAAAATACGAATATTGGAGGGTAGGACTTAACGGGTGAGCACAATATATTCCTCTACAACCTGATTGAGAAATGCACGGTTGTTTTTTGGGGATTCGGGCAATTCAAGCAGTGCGGTAACTTTGGCTGCACACGCATTGATGGCTTTTTCATACACCTGCCGGGTATAATCTTCAGATGCATGCAGGGTGTTTTTGATCAGCAGAATGTGTTTTTCTTCTATGTGCCTGAGTTGAGGCCATTGTATCTCTATATCACTGCGGCTTTCGTGAAGTCTTTGCAAATCTTTGAATCGGTAATCAAGATGATATTTTCGACTTAGTACAGCAGTACCCGCCATCAGGTCTCCCAGCCGCTGCCGTTTTTCAGAACCCAATGCCAGAAATAATGCCAGGGCTCCTGCAGAAAATGTAAAATCAAGCGGGCGCATAATCCAACGCAAGAAACAGTCGGCAAACCCCAAGGCGGCCCCATCGGTACGCATTACCCGGATACCTGTTATGAGTTTTCCCGGTGAGCGGCCGTTCATAAAGGCTTCAAAGGAAAAATGATACAGGGTAATGACCGCAAACATCAGCCATCCACCCAGCTGAGTGCCGCCCAATGAAACTCCCAAAATAATGAGGGCAAGAAACTGAATAAAAAGATCGGTGAGGGTTGCAACAGCTCTAGCACCAATTGATGCCAGATCATAACTCAGAACAACCTGTTGTGCAGTTACTATTTCTATGGTGCGGGCCATGTGTTCACAAAGTTACCCCGGATGGTCCTGTTTTTTCCAAAAAAGCCCTTAAAATTTCTTATCCTTGCATTGGGAAATGCGGGAGTCTAAATTTATAAATCGCAATGGTGAAAAGTGGCAGCAATTTGAGGAAGCTATGCGCTTTAAAAATCTGCCCCCGGATGAGCTGGAGCGGGCATTTCTTGAACTTAATGATGACCTAGCATACTCGAGGACATATTTTCCAAACAGGTCCGTCAGGGTGTTTCTAAACAATTTACTGACCCCGGTTTATGATCGTATTTATCGCAGCCGTCCCGTGAGCCGAAAAGTAATTCGGGAGTTTTTTACTCAAACAGCACCGCGGATACACTGGAGTGCAAGAAAATACATGCTCATTTCTCTCATCACGGTATTAATGGGTTTTTTGGTGGGTTTCTTTGGTACACGGCAGGATAAACAATTTGCCATTACTGTGCTGGGTAGTGGCTATGTGAGCATGACGGAGGACAACATTGCCAAGGGAGACCCGCTTGGGGTATATAAAGACGAATCAGCCGGAGAAATGTTCTTAAATATTGCCACCAATAACCTGCGGGTAGGATTCTACTTCTTTGTTTTTGGAGCCCTTTTCTGTGTGGGAACATTGTATCTGCTTTTCCTCAATGGGATTGTACTGGGTGTGTTTACGTACCTATTCACCTCACGGGGTTTAACCGGCGATTATATTTTAACCGTTTATCAGCATGGTACACTGGAAATATTGTCTATGGTGATAGAAGGAGCCGCAGGAATTATGCTGGGATCCGGTATTCTGTTTCCGGGAACCCTGCCAAGGACACAATCAATCCAGAATGCCGCCCGTAAAAGCATCACCATGTTTCTGGTTTGCCTGCCTATCATCATTATCGCGGCATTCATCGAGAGTTATCTGACCCGATTTACCGATATCGGAACCGTGCAAAGAACCCTCATTATTTTGTTGAGTCTGGGTTTTATGCTCTATTATTTCGTTGTTTTACCCTGGTGGAAACACAGAAACAGCCAACAGTTTGATTTGCAGGAGGAGCAGCCAAGAGCACAGACTGTCCGCACCTTTTTACCCGGTACGATATACAGTGTAGGCTCTTTATTGGTTTTGGGAATCCATCAATTAAGGACATTTTTTGGCCGATGGTTGCTTATCGCATTGGGGCTGGGTGTTGGCGGTTACTATGTTTCGACATGGCTGGGATCCAACGATATTTCCCGTGATGTAGCTTTTCAGCTTAGGCGGTGGATGTACAGTCTTGGGCAGTCATCACCGGATTCGCTAATAGAGATGTTTACGGGCAGTGCAAAACTCCTTCTATGGAATATATACGCCTGTCGATATCTTTTTTCAGCAGCCCGATTTCCGGAGGTTTTACCTGTAGTTTGTATGGTTTGGTATGCCGTATTGTGGCGAATGTCTGATATTGCCTACAATAGCTTACCCCAAAAACCCTCCCGGGTTCAGCGCTGGTTTTTACCCGCAAAATATGCCTGTTTGACAACCGTATTGCTATGGTTGGTTCAGGGTTTTTGGTGGCCCCTGCTATGGATTGCCTGGCCCCTGTTATGCATGGGAACAGGGATTGCCATTTACCATGAAAATGGGAATATAAGAAAGGGAATTACAACGGCATGGCGCCTAATGTTTAAGCAATTGGGCCGCTTTTTAGCCTCTGTGTTGCTGGTGAGTATTTTGTATGTGATGTTGATGATGGGTTTTTGGTTTTTTATTACCGTAATGCTCAATTTCAGCGCTTCGATGCAAAATATCAATCCATTTTCTAAAGAGGTGCTGATTTTTTATGTGCAGTTAAATTATGTGCTGTGGCCGTTGGTTTTAACAGCTAGCGGGTATTTCTACATGATAACCGGTTTGGTGATGTATGAAAAGCAGGCGGGTACAGGCCTAATGCAACGCATTGACAGCATAGGTTTTAAAAAGGAGGTGTACGGTGTGGAAACGGAGTAAGATGCTATTGCTGTTGTGCTGTGTGCTATCCTTGAGTGCTCAGGATCAACCCACTTTGGAAGAATCCGGCATGGGGAGTGATGTTGCCGCCGAAGGGCAGGGGGTTTTTGAGAATCAACCGTTAATAGGCAAAAAAGCAGATGCCAGGGCCATGGAGGAGCGGGTAAAAAATGTAAATTATGCAGAAACTAATGTTGAACTGAAGCAAAAATCAAGTTTGCGCACTCCCAAACTCGATGTTCCCGGTAATATCCAGCGATATAAGGATATTATTTTTTGGGTTGCGGTATTGATTCTGGTAAGTATACTGGTCTACCTCATATTCAAATCAGGCAAACAGAATCGTTACAATAGGAGAAACTCACTGGCGGGTCCTGCCGAGTGGGAGGAAGCATGGAACCTTGATTCTCAAACCCTGGAAACAGACCTGCAGGACGCTGTGGAGGGCAAACAATACCGCCTGGCCATAAGGTTGCTGTACCTTAAAAGTCTTAAACAACTCATAGACAATGAAAGGGTAAAGCCCTCACCCGAAAAAACGAACCGTCAGTATATTGAGGAGCTCGAGAAAGCGGGGTTACATGGGTTGTTTAGCTACATCACCGGCATATATGAGATGGTATGGTACGGCGAGGCCACACCTGATGATTATCAATACAAGCGGCTTGCTCCCGCTTTCCATGAAATGACAGAAAGGAGCCGCAAGTGAATAACCGTGCCGTAATTGTTGGCCTGGTGCTGCTATCTCTGGTCGGACTACTGTATTTTCTGAACCGGGACGGAAATAAATACAAATGGAACCGAACGTATCGGCTGGGAGAAAATGAACCCTATGACCTTTCCATTTTTTACGAAACGATTAAAACGGAATATGAAGGTCGTTTTGAAGAAATCAAAGACAATGAAAGTCTGAGCGACAACACTAAGGACATAAACCCTGGCAATGCCGATATTTACATGTTTGTTGGCCGAAATTGCTACCTGACGGCCGATGAGGCAGCCGTGTTGAAAGACCATGTTTTTGAGGGGGGTACGGCTTTTATCAGTGCGGTGGGTATGCCGGAAGCACTGCTGGATGCATTTCCCCTGCTTAAAAACACCGAAACAGAGGTAAATGATTACGATTCATTCCCAGTGGTTTTCCGGCATAAGCAAGCAAACGCCTCAAGGGTGGTTTTTTATCACTATAACCGCCTGATTCCGGAATCCAGAGGCTGGTTGACTTTCCAGTCTTTTACCAAGCCGGAAGAAACCGATTTTTCACCCGGCAGTGAGGATCCAACCAATATGGCCATTGTTTCGGCAAATCCTCAAAAAGGACCTGATTTTATTTGCATATATCACGGTTCCGGTAAGCTTTTTTTGCATGCAAATCCTGCCATGTTTGGGAATGTGTATCAAACTTTACCTTATGGAAGGGCTTATCTGTCTAATGTGCTGAGGCACCTGCCCGGCAATCGGGTGGTGTTTGATCGTGGGGCTGGTTTCCCTAAAAAAGATGCTAATACTTCAGAAAATAGCAACATGCTTGATTTTATTAAGGGTGAACCGGCTTTGTGGTATGCATGGCAATTATTGCTGGTGTCGGTTGTGTTGTTTCTGGTTTTTGCGGGCAGACGCAAACAGCGGGGTATACCGGTAATTGAACCTCCCGTAAACCATACCATGGCATTTATAGATGCCATAGGTCGTTTTTACAAAAATGAAAAGCAAAACGCCTTGGTATTTCAGCGCGAATGGAATCAGTTTGTATCATTTTTACAACAACAGTTTCGATTTCGCCTAAAATCCCTGAATGAAGAGGAATTGAAAAAGCTTTCCGATAAAACCGGTGTTTCTTTAAAAACCATTGAACATGTTGTTTCAATACATGGAAAATACAGGAATCATGAATCGCTTGGCGCGGCTGAATTAACAGAAACCAACAGGGCCATAGGCCGTTTTTACGAAGAATATAGAAAAAATTATGGAAAATCAGGAAATACAAAACGAACTGCAAAGTCCTCATGAACTGAATCTGGAGCCGTTTCACTCTGCGGTTTCACAAATCAGGGCTGAAATGAGTAAAGTGCTGATAGGTCAGCAAAACATGGTAGATTTAATGCTTTCAGCATTATTTGCTAATGGTCATATTCTGCTTGAGGGGGTGCCCGGCATCGCCAAAACTACAGCAGCTAAATTACTGGCACGCTCGCTGGATCTCGATTTTAGCCGTATACAGTTTACTCCGGATCTGATGCCGGCCGACGTAACCGGAACCAGTGTGTTCAACCTTAAAAACCACGAATTTGAATTTAAACGGGGTCCTGTGTTTGCCAACATTGTGTTGATTGATGAAATCAATCGATCACCCGCCAAAACGCAGGCGGCGTTATTCGAAGTGATGGAAGAGCATCAGGTTACCATTGATGGTACAACTCATACAGTTCCACAACCCTTTATGGTGCTTGCCACCCAAAACCCCATAGAACAGGAAGGTACCTACAAATTACCCGAAGCTCAGCAAGACCGCTTCATGATGAAAATCGTGATGGAATACCCATCACCCGAGGAGGAATATCAGATTTTATCGAGGTTCAGCAGCGGTGACACATCTACAGCCATTGCCGGGATCAAACCCGTGCTTACTGCCGCCAAGGTGAAAGAAATCAGGGCTCTGCTGGACAAGGTCTATGTGAAAGATGAGCTGTTGCGCTACATAGCCGGTGTGATAAGCGCTACCCGAAATCATCGTGATTTGTATTTGGGGGCCTCTCCCCGTGCCGGACTTGCGATTATGCGCAGCAGCCGTGTGATTGCCGCCATGAATGGCCGCAGCTTTGTTACCCCCGATGATATCAGAACTGTAACCTATCCGGTACTGAATCACCGCCTTATCCTTACACCCGAAAGTGAAATGGAGGGTATTGCAATCAAGCAGGTGGTGGAAGAAATCCTCAAAACTGTGGAAGTGCCCCGCTGATGAATAAACTGGCCCAACGCTTTGATCTCTACATGCAGCCACGAATCTGGTGGCTGCTTACCTGCGTATGGGTTTTGTTTGTGATGGCTTACCCCTTTCCATTTATGCTATCAGTGGCACAAACAGCTTTGCTGCTGCTGTCTGCTGCAGCAGTAATGGATTTGCTTTTGCTGTTTATTCCATCTAATCCGCTGGAACTACATAGAGAATGCAGCGCTAAATGGAGCCTGGGCGATGATAACATCGTGGTGATTTTACTTCAAAACAAATCCCCGTTGCCATGGCAGTGTCGCATCTGGGATGAATTACCGGTAGAACTTCAGGAGCGGCAATTCTCCCTTAGTGTCTCTTTAGGACCATACCGCAGCACTGAAAAACAATATTCCGTAAAACCACTAAAACGCGGGTTGTATTCATTCGGTCAAATACGTGTTATAATCAGCACACCTCTTGGTTTGTTTGGCAGGAGGATTAGCAAGGAACAAGCGCAGGAGGTATCTGTTTACCCCAGTTTTGTTCAGCTTAGAAAATACAGTTTATACACGCTCCAGAATATCGCCCGATTTCATGGTTTCAAAAAAGTCAGACGTATAGGCATGAGTTACGAATTTGAGCAAATTAAGGAATACGTTCAGGGCGATGATATTAGGCATATTAACTGGAAGGCCACAGGGAAAACAACGTCTCTTAAAACCAATCATTTTACCGAAGAAAAAGCCCAGCCCGTATATGTGCTAGTAGACAAAAGCAGACCCATGAACATGGCATTTGGCGGGATGACTTTGCTTGATTACGCGGTCAATGCCGGTGCTGTTGTAGCCAATATTGCCCTACAAAAAGGCGATAAGGCGGGGTTGATTACTTTCTCAGACCGGCTGGGTACAGCCCTGCGTGCTGACAGCAGCCCCGGACAAATGGGCAGAATTATGGATGCCCTCCATGCCGAAAAATACCGACGTACCGAGGCTGATTATGAATTTGTATACAATGCCTTGAGGCGCGTGAGTCAGGGAAGGGCTCTCCTGTTTTTATTCACCAATTTTGAAACACTGGTGGCCATGCAAAGGGTGTTGCCCGTTTTGCGAAAACTAAACAAACACCACTTGTTGGTGGTTGTGTTTTTTAGCAATGCAGAGGTGGAACAATTTGCCTATGAATCCTCGGGTAGTTTGCAGGAAATCTACAACCGTATGGTTGCCAGACAAATGGTGGCTGATAAAAAGCAAATGGCCGTAGAACTTTCCAACCACGGTATACAAAGTATCGTATGCAAACCTGAAGAGCTAACCATTAACACGCTCAATAAATACCTTGAACTCAAAGCAAAAGGCATGATAGGGTGATAAAAAAAGGGATAAACAACGGTGTGTTTCCATAAATTTGTTCCTAAATATTTGCATGGTTTTTATTACCGGATCTAACGGCCTGCTGGGCCAAAAACTCACTGATTTATACCTGAGGCATCCGGAAATACCATTTGTGGCGACCGGTAAGGGCCCAAACCGACATCCGGTCAAAACCGGTTATTTCTATGAGGATGCCGATATTACGGATCATGGCAGAATGAGGTCGTTGTTGGAGAAATATAAGCCCAAAGCCGTCATCAACACAGCTGCCATGACCAATGTAGATGCCTGTGAGTCAGATAAAAAAGGTTGTGATTCCATGAATATTGATGCAGTGGAAAACCTGGCACGGTTGTCATCTGAACTGGGCTTTAAGCTTATTCATCTAAGCACAGATTTTATTTTCGATGGAACCCATCCGATGTACACAGAAGAGGAGCAACCCAAACCCATTAGCTATTACGGACGCAGTAAATGGGAAGGTGAAAAAAGGGTGATGCAGTATGCCCGTGACTGGGCAATATTAAGAACAATATTGGTTTACGGAGTAGTGCAGGATATGAGCCGCAGCAATATTGTGCTGTGGGCATACCAGACGCTCAAAAATGGCACCGCGGCCAAGGTGGTAAACGATCAATACAGAACACCAACCTTAGCTGAAGATTTGGCTTTGGGGTGCTTTCTGGCTGAACAAAAACAAGCTTGTGGCATATACAATATAGCAGGGCCGGATTATTTCGGTATACACGAACTCATGGAGCGAGTGGCCCAATATTTCGGCTTCCAGTTGGATCAAATTACACTTGTGAACAGCGAAACATTAAACCAGCCTGCCAAGAGACCACCCATTACCGGGCTGGATATTAGCAAGGCGAAGAAAGAACTGGGCTATGCTCCGCACAACTTCACTGATGGTCTTACTATGGTAGCAAAGCAGGCGGGTTGGGAGTGAAGATTAATATCAGGCGTCCGCCTTTTCAATGTTAGGACGCCAAAAACGTATAATCGAGACAAAGTTTTGGATGATAAATCTGGTTCTAATAAACTGATTTTATTTTCTTTCAACCAATAAATTAGCCGTACCTTGCACCCATGTCATTATTAGATGTGAGGATGGAAGTGATGCGGTCAATGGAAAAGGATGTAGTCGGATTTACAGAGAAATACCTGATACCGCCTGAGCAGATTTGGCAGCCTTCCGATTTTTTACCTGATTCACGTGAGGCGAATTTTATACCCAGGGTAAAAGAACTGAAAGAAGCCGCCCTGGAACTGGATTACGATTTCTGGATAGTATTGATTGGCGATATGATAACGGAGGAAGCACTGCCTACCTATGAGAGTTGGCTGATGAATGTGCAGGGGGTAGATCAGGAAAATGGGAACGCCTGGAGCAACTGGATTAGACAGTGGAGTGCAGAAGAAAACAGGCATGGTGATTTACTGAATAAATACCTGTATTTAAGTGGTAGGGTAAACATGAGGGAGGTTGAGGTAAGTACACAATATTTGATATTGGACGGATTTGATCTTGGCTTGGATCGCGACCCATATCGAAACTTCGTTTATACCAGTTTTCAGGAACTTGCCACACACATTTCGCACAAACGGGTGGGTGAGTTAGCCAGAGAAAAAGGAAATCACCACCTGGAAAAACTTTGCAGAACCATTGCCGGCGATGAAATGCGCCACCATCTGGCGTATCGTGAATTTATTAAAAAGATCATAGAGGTGGATGCATCTGAAGTATTGAGTGTATTTGCCGACATGATGAAGCGAAAAATAGCCATGCCGGCCAACCTGCTAAGGCAATCAGGACAGGCAGTGGGTGAATCATTCCAGGCCTTTGCAGATGCGGCTCAGAGACTGGGTGTTTACACAGCCGAGGACTATGTGGGTATACTAAAGACATTATTGGTTCACTGGAATATAGAGGGACTTGGTGGGCTGAATGAAGCAGCTGAAAAATCGCGCGATTATTTGATGGCACTACCTGCCCGCCTGGAAAAACTGTCTGAAAGAATGAAAGTTCCCTCCGAATCAGTGCAGTTTAAGTGGGTGGATCCTTTGTAACGCCTACCTGAATTGAATGCCTGCCATCCGACCAAAGGCATAAAAGAACGGACAAAGGATTGCTCTGTCCAATAATTATTACAGTTCATGGACAACTCCCGTATCTACAGGAAACCCCTCGGTATATTTGCCCTCGTTTCATGAAAGGCATCATTCTGGCCGGAGGTTCCGGCACCCGTTTACACCCGCTTACCCTGGCCATGAGCAAACAACTTATGCCGGTTTACGATAAGCCCATGGTGTACTATCCGCTCTCAACCCTCCTGATGGCCGGTATCAGAGAAGTGCTCATTATTTCCACCCCTCACGATTTACCCCTGTTTGAAAAATTGCTTGGCGACGGTTCACAGCTGGGATGCCGTTTTGAATATTGTGTTCAGCCTAAACCTGAAGGACTCGCTCAGGCCTTTATTTTAGGTGAAAAATTTATCGGTAATGACAATGTTTGTCTTATTCTGGGCGACAATATTTTCTTTGGGTCAGACCTGATGGAAACCCTTCAGCAGTGCCGGAACCCTCAGGGTGGGATTGTATTTGCCTATCATGTTAGTGATCCCGAAAGATACGGCGTAGTAGCATTCGATGCAGAAATGAATGCCCTTTCCATCGAAGAGAAGCCTGCTGTTCCCAAAAGCAATTTTGCAGTTCCCGGATTGTATTTTTATGATAACGAAGTGGTGGAAATCAGCAAAAACCTGAAACCATCTCCTCGCGGTGAACTGGAAATCACGGATGTTAACAGAACCTACCTTGCCAATGGTAGACTTAAAGTACAGGTGCTTAGTCGCGGAACTGCCTGGCTGGATACAGGTACTTTCGCTTCACTCATGCAGGCAGGTCAGTTTGTTCAGGTTATAGAAGAAAGGCAAGGCCTAAAAATTGGCTGTATTGAAGAATTGGCATGGCGAAACGGATACATTGACAATAATCAACTTGAAAAAATTGCAACTCCTCTGCAGAAAAGCGGTTACGGCAATTACTTAATCAATTTATTGAAGTGAAAAAGCGCATATTAATAGGGTTTTTAGTTTGGGTATTAGGCGTTGAAAGTGTCTACGGGCAGTTTATGTTTCCTGGGATGTTGCCGGGAATGATGCCTGGGTATAGCGGATATACGGATACTTCTAAACCCCAGAATCAGCCTCAGCCACAAACCCCAAAACCAGCCCAAACTGACAATCAGGGCAATGAGGATAATGAAGATGAAGAAGTGGATCCCGAAGAAAAGAAGAATGAGCTGGAAGTCAAAAAAATGAATCTTAAAACCCAGCGCATGAAGCTGGAACAGGAATTGGCATACCTTAAAGCAAAAGACCCTGATTTGCTGACACCTGAGGAAAAAGAAGTTATCAGAATTCAGACCGAAAACCTGAAAATGATTGCCCTGCAAGAGCGCTCAATCATTGAAGAACAGCAAAGAGAATTGGAAAAATTCAAGAACAAAAAGAATTTTCCGTCAGCGAGTGTATATGGCCACCAGTTTTTTCGTGATGGCAGTTTTCGATTTTTCCAAAAAACGGATGAAATTGCCGTTACCGATAACTATGTGTTGGGAACCGGTGATCAGGTTCAGCTGGAGGTGTGGGGTTACCGATACTGGAGTAAAACCTACGTGGTGAGCCAGTCCGGAAGCATTGACATCGAGGGTTATCAGAAGATTTTTGTAAAAGGTCTTTCACTCCAGAAAGTGCGTGAAATGATTGGTTCACGATTGGGATTGGGGGGGCAGGAATCCTCTTTTTCGGTGACCGTCACCCGTCCCAGAATGGTTAGTGTCAATATTTTTGGCGAAGTGTTCTCGCCCGGAACCTACACGGTGCCCGCCACTAACGGCGCATTTAATGTGCTGGTAAGTATGGGGGGGCCAACCGATATTGGTTCTGTAAGGAATATTTACATCAAAAGAGATGGCAAAATCAGGGATTCATTTGATTTGTATGAATATTACACAGATGTGAAACATCAGCGGGATGTGTTTCTGCAAAACAACGATTACATCATTGTAGCGCCTGTTGCTAACCTTGTCAATATTGGCGGTGCGGTGCGCAGGCCCGGCCGCTACGAATTAAAGAATGGAGAAACCATGGCAGACCTGATTCGCTTTGCCGGCGGTTTGCAACCCAATGCGTTTTTGAAAGACATTTTATTGAGGCGCATCCGCAACAACGAATATGAGGTGCTGTCGCTTAACTATGACAGTTTGCTCAAAGCGAAAAAGAATTTTGTTATGACCGGTGGTGAATCGGTAGAAATTAAATTTATCGGAGTTGATAACCAGTTTATGGTACAAATTTCCGGTGCGGTTTCCGTACCCGGGCACTATAAAGTGAAAAAAGGCATGCGCATCAGCAGCATGATTAAAAACGCCAATGGACTCACCTCAGATGCATTTACGGAAAGGGGTTTTTTAGTGAGAACATCCAAGTCCCTTGAGAAGAAATACATCAGTTTTAACCCCGCAGATGCCCTGGCAAAGCCCGGAACCTTTGCCGATCTGGAACTGGAAGACCGCGATACCATTGTGATTTACCGACTCACAGATTTAAGAAAATTCAATGATGTTAAAATCTCCGGTTCGGTGCGCAGGCCGTTTCAAAAACAATTTATTGCAGGTCTTAAGCTGGGTGAAATGTTGTTTATGGCGGGTGGTTTAAATGATGAGGCAGACGAAAAAAGCGGTTTTATCATGCGCACAGATGCCAATTTTAACAAACGTTTGATACCGTTTAAGCCCGAAGATGTAACACCCGGCAGCGAATGGTTTGATTTTGAAATTATGCCCAAGGACGAAATCACGGTATATTCCAAAACAGCCTTCAGGCGCAATTATACATTGTCAGTAACCGGCCCTGTAAAATCGGGAGGAACCTTTGGATTTAGCGAAAACACGCGTGTGACAGATTTGATTAATCTGGCCGGTGGTATAGAAACAAACACGTTCAAATCCAGGGCTATTGTGGTGCATACTGACCTCGAGTCCGGCTACCAGAGTTTAAAAACCGTAAACCTTGCCGAAGTGCTCGAAAATCCGGATAGCAAGGAGAATATAGTACTTCAGAAGAATGACGTGCTGCAGCTGTTTGACCTTAGTGAACTCAAGAATGATTTTATGGTTTCTATCTATGGACCTGTTAGACGTCAAGGGGAGTATGTTTATGCAGAAAACATGACGCTTCAAAACCTGATAGATGCTGCAGGCGGACTGGAGTTTATTACTGCAGGAACCACCGTGGAAGTGGTACGAAACTTTTTCTTCAAAGAGGGTAAATATCAATTCTTAAAACCACAGATTCTCAATACTACCATTACCAGCAACCTGAGTTTTGATGACCGTCTGGTGAATATGCAGCTTCAGCCATTTGATAAAGTATTTGTGCGTAAAAACCCCAATTTTGTTCCTTTGAAGCTCGTATTTATTGATGGTGCTATCAACTATCCCGGATATTATGCGCTGCAATCAGAAAACGACAAACTGGCCACCATTATTAAACGCGCAGGCGGTTATCGTCCCAACGCCAACCCCAAAGGCAGCCGTTTGCGCAGAAGCCAGGCCCCCGGTGATACATTGGATATTGTGTTGAAAACACCCAAGGCCATGAGCGACCGCAAGTCGCGTTTTAATCACATCATGAAGGACGGGGATTACATTTATGTTCCTTACACAGATAACCTGGTATACCTGACCGGTGATTTGAACAAACAAAGCCCCAACGACATTGGAGCATACTACCTCAGAAACAAACGCGCCAAGTTCTACATCAAGTTCTTTGGCGGCGGTTTCACCAACACCTCCGATAAAAAGAAAGTGGTGGTGGTGTATCAGGGTGGGCGACGCATTGCTACACGGAATTATGTGTTGTTCAAAGTATACCCCAAAGTCAAACCGGGTTGTACCATTGTGGTGAACAACCGCATGAAAACAGAAGAACCCTACAAGCAGCGTAAACGTTTCAGTGTGGAT
>JBEDNI010000004.1:0-29212 GCA_041170685.1 Bacteroidota bacterium
AATGAATATGACCATTTACAACCGTTGGGGAGAAAAGCTCTTCTATTCTGATGACGTAAATAAAGGATGGGACGGCACTGTAAACGGTCAGGAGGCACAACAGGGTGTATACGTTTACCACGTAGAAGTAGTATCGTTTGATGGCAAGCCGTATGAATTTAATGGCACATTAACGCTGATGCGCTAAGCGTCATTTTCGCCGGAAAGCTGTTGGGTTTTAGGAACCTGAAACAATAGCAGTAATCCGATTACAAAAAAGGCAATCAATGCCAGTATTGAACTTCTGATATCTAGGTAGCCCTCAATGAGACCGAACGAAAAAGTTCCGATGGCCAACCCGATTTTCTCCGCCAGATCGAAGAAACTGAAGTAGGAAGTGTGATCCTCTGTTTCCGGCAGAAGCTTTGAATAGGTGGAGCGGGAAATGGATTGAATGCCTCCCATTACCAGGCCTACAATGGCTGCAGCGATGTAAAACTGCCAAGGTTCATACACAAACTGATATACGTAAATACAAAGCCCAATCCAAATGATAATGGAAAGCATGAGGGTTTTGATATTTCCCACCTTTTTGGATAGCCGTGACATAATAAATGCACCGACAACACCTAAAAACTGAATGAGCAGAATACTGGTAATTAAATCGGCCGGTTTGATGCCGATTATTTCTTTACTGGCAAAAGAAACCGCCATCACCATAATGGTTTGAACAGCCATATTGAACATAAAATAACTGTACAAAAAGCGTTTTAGCGCCAGATGTTGTGTCCGTATTTCCGTAAAAACCTTATTTATTTCTTTGAAACCCGCACTAAACAGGCCCACGTTGGGCTTGTGTTGAGTAGGCTGTGTTTTGGGTAAATGATAAAATGAGTATATGGCAAAACCAATCCACCATAAGCTCACCAGTGGGAATGCCCATGAAATGGGGGCTATTTTTTGGAAAACAAATACCACCAGAATCGCAATGAGCAGGGAAGAACTGCCCAGATAGCCCATGGTGAAACCGCGTGCGCTCACCCTGTCCTGATGATCCGGACTGGCTATTTCAGGTAAATAAGAATTGTAATACACCAGACTACCCCAGAAGCCGATGCTGCCAAAGAACAGAGGCAGAATGGTCCAGCCCAGTTCCACAGCTTGTCCGGCCAAACCCGGATTCTTGGTAGGGAAAAAGTACAACAGCCCGCTTGAAAAGGCACCCAAAAAGCAGAAAAACTGCATAAATAACTTGCGCTTACCACCCGCATCGGCAATCCCTGACAATAAAGGGGTCAGTAAGGCCACTACAATGTATGAAACGCAGACCAGATAGGCATAAAATTCTGTGTTTTTAAATGCGTGCCCGAAAAAAGTGATTTGATCATATACAGTTTTCCCATCAACTTTATAACTTGTGGCGTTTTCATACACTACAGGAAAAATAGCCGAACTGATGATGAGGGGGTAAACAGAGTTGGCCCAGTCGTAAAGTGTCCAGGCAAAGAGAGTCTTTTTGTTGTTTTGGAGTAATTCAGCCATAATCGGGTTAAATTGATGGGCAATTTAACCAAAAATAGCTTTTCCTGTAAAAAAGTTAGGCCGCCTTAAAAATCTTCTTATTGCGCTCCCACTTATCCTGAGCGTCCTGCAGCGTGATCTTTAACTTTTTATTATTCCCTTTTTTAACCGGTGCTTCATACATGTAATCCAGCAGGATGGCCTCACAAATGCCGCGCAACCCGCGCGCTCCCAGCTGGTTATCGTGTGCCTGCTCTACAATGAAATCAATTACTTCCTTGTCTATCTGCAAAGAGATATTTTCCATGGCAAATAGCTTTTCGTATTGTTTGATAAGCGCATTTTTGGGCTCAGTAAGAATACGGCGCAATGCTTCCTTGTCCAACGGTTCAAGTGAAGTAATGATGGGCAAACGGCCAATAATTTCAGGAATAAGCCCGAATTTTTTCAGGTCTGCGGGAGATATGTGGCGAAGAACTTCATGCTTTTCTACTTCCGAACGTTCACCGTTTTTAAATCCAACCGCACGGCTTTGAATACGGCGTGAAATAATTTTTTCGATGCCGTCAAATGCACCACCGCAAATAAACAGGATGTTGCGTGTATCAATCTTCACATACTTCTGTTCGGGGTGCTTTCTTCCACCCTCAGGAGCCACATTGGCCACCGTTCCTTCCAAAATTTTCAATAATCCCTGTTGTACACCTTCGCCGCTTACATCGCGGGTAATAGAGGGGTTATCTCCTTTGCGGCTGATCTTGTCGATTTCATCCAGGTAGATGATTCCTTTTTCAGCGGCAGCCGCATCATAGTTGGCTACCTGAAGCAAACGAGACAGGATACTTTCTACATCATCGCCCACGTAACCGGCTTCGGTGAGTACAGTGGCATCCGCAATGCAGAAGGGAACGTTGAGGTATTTGGCCAGACTGCGTGCCAGCAGTGTTTTACCGGTACCTGTTTCTCCAACCATCAGAATGTTACTTTTTTCCAATTCTACTTCGTCGGCTTCCTGAGGGTGCAAAACACGCTTATAGTGGTTGTAAACAGACACACTCAGAACTTTCTTGGCCTCGTCCTGTCCTATCACATACTGGTCGAGGTATTTTTTTATTTCATCCGGCCTAGGCAGGTTAAAAGCGGTTGTATCGGATGAACCTTTTTCGGTTTCTGCTTTCCCAAAACCGAGTTCCTGCTCCACAATCTTGTGAGCTTGGTCGGCACATTGTTCGCATATATGCGCCTCAAGACCTGAAATTAGCATCAGGGTTTCGTCTTTTTTGCGACCGCAAAAAGAACAGGAGGCGTTTTTCGCTTTCATTTATGGGTAAACAACTGAAAGATAAGTAATGTTTAGATTACTTGCTGCGCTTCATCAGCACTTCGTCAATCATGCCGTAATCTTTGGCTTCCTGAGCTGTCATCCAATAATCACGGTCACTGTCTTCCCATACTTTTTCATAGGTCTGTCCACTGTGAACGGCGATGATATCATACAGTTCTTTTTTCAGTTTGCTGATTTCCTTGTAAGTGATTTCAATATCAGATGCCTGTCCCTGAGCGCCGCCCAATGGCTGGTGTATCATAATGCGTGAGTGGGGAAGGGCTGTGCGCTTTCCTTTTTCGCCTGCGCACATCAACACAGCACCCATGCTGGCTGCCATGCCGGTGCAAATGGTGGCAACGTCAGAGCTAATAAACTGCATAGTGTCGTAAATGGCCAGACCTGCATAAACACTGCCTCCGGGGCTATTGATATAGATTTGTATATCGCGATTGGGGTTACTGCTTTCCAGAAACAGAAGCTGACCAATGATGATGTTGGCAACGTCGTCATAAATGGGTACACCCAAAAAGATGATGCGATCCATCATTAGACGGGAGAATATGTCCATAGCTACGGCATTCATCTGTCTTTCCTCAATAATGTTGGGTGTGAGGCCCGTTACTTGGGGGATAATGCCTGCCTGAGGATTTCCGGCTGTCATTTCCATGTATTTGTCTACATAAAGACTGTTTAAACCGAGGTGCTTTACAGCGTATTTGCGAAATTCTTTTCCGTGATCCATGTTCTTGAAATTATTGTATTCGAATTTAGTGCTAAAAAAATGAAATCTTATTCTCCGTGTTCGTGTTTATGTTCGTTCACGTGCTTGAAGTAATCTTCTACGTTCACTTTTTTCTCTTTCAGTGTAACGGTTTCCTTCACTTTGTCATAAGCCATGCGATACATAACCCTGTCAGCCATCTGGGTTACGAATTCCCTTTCGGCCATGCGCTTTTTAATGGTTTCATCCAGAAACCCGTCTTCGGGGTTGATGTTCATACCGTACTGGCGATACATGCCTACATAGTAAGTCCTTGCTTCCTGCATAATGGCTTCCTGGCTGGGTTGCAATTCGTGTTTCTCGGCAATTTTGTCAATCACCAGTCGACGCATGAGGGCTGATTTTTCCTCGGTGTACTTTTCTTCAATGTTGTCAGCATTGTAATGCTCTGCTTTGGTGGCCAGCAACCAGCGTTTCAGGAAAGCATCCGGCAATTGAATACTGTGTTTTTCCATCAGCAGATGTCCGATTTGATGGTCTATCCAAAGGTCGGCCTCGTTGCGGTAATAGTTCTCTAGGTTGGACTTGATGCGCTCGCGATATTCAGCTTCTGTTTTAGGATAATCAACAGGGCCAAAAACCTCTTTAAAATAATCCTCATTCAGTTCAGCTACAGTGCGACGTTTGATGTCGGTAATGACCAGTTTGAAATCCGGATTTAGGTCATTAACGCCTTCGCGGGCAATACCCAGGCTGCTGGAAATTACACCTTCATTGCTGTTGAAGAGTTGTTGAATATTAACGGTCATTTCAGCACCTTTTTCGCTTCCCAACAGCATTTTTTGAGTTTTTTTGTCTTCTACCAGACTGGCTACCATGCTTACCGACTTTTCGGTAATGCCGCCATCCAATGGATCGCCATTTTCATTAAGTTCGGTCAGGTTGGCATAAATGATATCCTCGGCTTCTGCTTTTTCTACATTTTCAAGTTTTCCATATCGTTTGCGGGCATATTCAATATCTTCGTCAATCTCCTTGTCGCCCACAGAAATAATAAAATGTTCCAGTTTGTCTTTATCGGAAAAACTAAGATCAAACGTTGGAGCCATACCCAGATCGAAAGCAAAGCTAAAATTATCCTTTCCTTCGATATCGATATCGCTGGGAGTATTCTCTGAAGAAATAGGATAACCTAAAATATCGAGTTTATTATCCTGAATATACTGATTGAGTGCATCAGATGCGGCCTGCTGGATTTCTTCGGCAATTACGCCCTTACCGTAAAGCCGTTTTACCATGTCAAGGGGGGCTTTGCCGGGTCTAAACCCTTTCATGGTAGCGTTTTTCTGAATTCGACGGAGTTCTTTGTCTACTTTTTCGCTGTAATCTGCTTTTTCAAGGTGGATGACTACCGTTGCATTCAGGTCGTCAATTTTATCAAAAGTTATGTTCACGTTTATGTATTAGCAAATAGAATACCCAACTATCGAATATGACGAAACGTCATACGTTGGGTTTAGTGCACGCGGAGGGACTCGAACCCCCACGCCTTGCGGCGCCAGATCCTAAGTCTGGTGCGGCTACCAATTACGCCACGCGTGCGGAGACCATCTTAGAAAGTCCTTATCTTTCTTTAACGGGGCTGCAAAGGTACGGAAATATACCCTCATTTGCAATAAAATTCAGTATAATTTCGAACTCAGATGACGGTTACGCTATACTGATAAGCCTTTTTATTTTTCAGCGTGATTTTAACCTGCCAGCGCGTACCGGACTTTTTTTCACCCAGTTCTGAGGCGGGTCTGAATGATAATACCGGGTGATTGAGTTGTCCGGCAGGCTGATAGAAAACAATGGTTGGGACTTCCACGTTATTTTCATCCATCACTTTAACCTCGGCGCCCTCCAGGGGAGCATCCATGCTAAAGGTCCATTTGTCCAAGAAGAGCATTTTGGGACAATAACGGTTCGGCCATGCCACAAAATGGGTTTTATACCAAGCGGAATCAGCCGTTGGGGCAAGGTCCAGCAACCAGAATACAGAATTATTTTCGGCACTGCCAAAACCGGCATACTGACTTCCTGGGTTGAGTATGCTCCTACGATTAATCAATTCATCGCTTTTGCGGTCATCCATGAAAATAGTTACACACTGTGCCGGATTGGGTTCCAGAATGGCCTGTGCTCTTGTCGCAGCTTCTGCCGCATTTTTGGTGAAACATTGATGGGTTTCCGGTTTGGGTTCTCTGCTGAATATTCCCAGTGGAGCATACATAACAGCGGCCTCCTGACATTTTTTCACCTTATCCATGCTTAGTGCCATCGGTTGTTTTACGCCTGCATTTTGCCTGAAATAATTGATACGGTCAATCACTTTATACAGGGTGCTGTCAGGAAGTGAGCCCGCTTTGCAAAGATTACTGTTGCCATCCCAGCCGGTGGCTGCGCGCTTCACCCCATTCTTGGTCTGATATACGATACGGGTTTTTGAGTAACGTACAAGGAAGTCATTTTCTGCAACTTTCTTGTATAGCTTATCAAAAGCTTGGGCATCCGGATTCAGGGCCTCAAGGCGATTGAGGTAGCGCCACGCTGCATACATATTGTCATCTGCTGTTGCAGAATCGGTGCATTGGAACAACAGTTTCATTCGGGTGGCCGGTAGCAGCTTGTCTTTAGGAAAATCGGTGACCAACGCTTCACACATCTCGAGCTGCAGGTAAGTTTCTGCTGCCTTTACCGGTTTAGCGGTCCAGGAATTGAAGAAATTGAGCCGGTATTGCGATATGTTCTTGTTTTTGGGGTAATCCTCTCTCGCATCCGCAAACAGAATGGATATGAGCTTGCGGCTGATATTTTTGGGTGGAGATTTCAGCAAACTTTCCACAATGGTTTCATCCACGGCGGGAATCCCTTTTTGCGAAGCATACCATTTTTTAAAATGGAAAGCAATGCTTCCGGGCTGGTTTCTGCGAAGGAAATAATCCAGACATTGATACAAAAAAGCGGTACTGTCTTTAATTAAAAAAACATCCGCGGAATTAACAACACCTCTTGTTGCCGCCTCTTTTTTCATGCGATAAAACTGTGTCAGCATCAAAGAAGCTTCGTCCCAAGGTTTGTTGCGCGTGAGCATGCCAAGTTTACTCAGATAATAATTATTTTGAGACAGCAGGTAACTGGTATCGGCAGGGAAGTAATTGAGTGCCCGATTGATAATTTCCAGGTATTCACTGTTGTACCCTTGTTTTGCAGCAGCGGTCAGGTCTTTATTGATGAGGATTCTGATATTGTTTTTCAAAATAATATTGGAGGGATAAACCTGCAATCCCATTTCGGTGTAGCTGAGGGCACTGTCATAAAAATTTCTGCCCATGTAATGGTTGCTCAGTACTTCAAACGGTTCGCGCATGAAGGTACCCGGACAAGTTTGTGCAGACCACGCACCAAAATTCCAGCCGGCCACGGTTTTCAAAATCTTCAGACCCTCTCTTTCCTGTCTATCCTTAGTGTAGCTCAATCCCAGCATGCCGTAAGCGATGGTATCGCCGGTCAGGAGGTAACTGTTTCTATACAGCTGAATGGCTTTGGCGTAGCTGTTTTGAGCATAGGCCGCCATGGCTTCTTTGTTGTTTTGTGCAGTTATACCCTTCATCCATTTCGAATACGGCTCGTAGAATTTGCCGTTAACATCTTTGGAACGAGCCTTTACTGCACTTTTCGCACATTCTTTGAAATAGTTCACTTTACCCCCCCTGTATTTGTCCATCTGGCTCATTTCATACTCCGCAGCAGCTTTGATGTACCAAAATTCAACGGCTGACTTATCGTCTTCCACCACCGATTCGGCTATGGATTGTGCCCTAACCCATTGTTTGCTTTGTATAGCACTGCGGGCCTTTAACAGGTCTTTATCCTGGGCTTTTAATGCAGCCGCTGAAAGAAATAGAATTAGGAGAAATGGATACTTCATGTATTGCAAATTTTCAATAATTATTTGAAAACGCAACATCATGTGGAAATATTGGGTAAAATACCCTTTGCCGTTACCGTTTGATAAAGATTCAATAATGTTAGGAAAAGCCATTAATTTTCCTTAATTTTGCACCGCAAATAACCAATATTTATTTGCATGTCGATTTCAGACAAAATCACCCTTGAAGGTTTAACATTTGACGATGTACTGGTGATACCCGGCTACTCTCAGGTTTTACCACGTGAGGCCAACACATCTACGCAGTTTACTAAAAAACTTCGATTGAATATACCCCTGGTGAGTGCCGCCATGGATACTGTCACAGAAAGTCGCATGGCCATTGCCATGGCGCGTGAAGGCGGTATAGGTATCATTCATAAAAACATGAGCATTGCCCGTCAGGCTGAAGAGGTTAAGAAAGTGAAACGCAGTGAAAGCGGTATGATCCTGGACCCGGTGGTGCTGCATGCAGATGCTACCCTGGGCGATGCAATGGGACTGATGCGCGAACACAAAATAGGGGGCATTCCGGTCATTGACCACGATGGAAAACTCGTAGGGATTATCACCAATCGCGATTTGCGCTTCCAGACAGATTACAGCCGTAAAGTGAGTGAAGTAATGACATCAGATAACCTGGTGGTGGCACCCATGGGCACAGATCTTAAGGGTGCACAGGCAATACTGGAATCAAGCAAAGTGGAAAAACTGCCCATTGTGGATGCAAATTTTTATCTGAAGGGACTCATTACCTATAAAGACATTCAAAAAGTGAAGAACTATCCCCGTGCTGTCAAAGATGCTCATGGCCGTTTGCTTGCAGGTGCTGCCGTGGGGGTTACTGCCGAAACCATGGACCGTGTTATGGCTTTGGTTGCGGTAGGCGTGGATGTGATAGCAGTGGATACCGCTCATGGGCACAGCAAAGGGGTTATCGATGAGGTAAAACGACTAAAGACTTCATTTCCTGATTTGCAGATTATTGCTGGGAATGTAGCGACGGCTGAAGGTGCCAAAGCCCTGGCAGATGCGGGTGCAGATGCCGTAAAAGTGGGAGTGGGACCGGGTTCTATATGCACTACGCGTATTATTGCCGGAATAGGTATGCCACAACTTAGTGCAGTTCTTGCCGCAGCTCAAGCTTTGAAGGGTACAGGTGTCCCGGTAATTGCAGATGGTGGAATTCGCTATAGCGGAGATTTGGTGAAAGCCCTGGTGGCCGGTGCCGGAACCATTATGGCCGGTGGATTATTTGCCGGTACGGAAGAATCCCCCGGAGAAACCAGCTTTTTTGAAGGTCGAAAGGTGAAGAGTTATCGTGGTATGGGAAGTATAGAGGCCATGAAGGAAGGCAGTAAAGACCGCTATTTTCAGGATGCCGAAGACGAAGTGGCGAAGCTGGTGCCTGAAGGGATTGTGGGTTCAGTAGCCTATAAAGGCCATCTGAGTGAAGTCGTTTATCAGCTGGTGGGCGGATTACGCGCAGGTATGGGTTATTGCGGCGCTTCCAGTGTTGACGAGCTTCAGCAGGCCACTTTTGTAAGAATCACCAACGCCGGCATGCGCGAAAGCCATCCGCACGATATTGCTATTACGCGGGAAGCACCCAACTACAGCAGATAATCACAATGACTGAAC
Organism: Bacteroidota bacterium; assembly: GCA_041170685.1. Lineage (GTDB taxonomy): Bacteria > Bacteroidota > Bacteroidia > NS11-12g > UBA955 > RGEC01. The sequence continues at coordinate 9,163 of JBEDNI010000004.1, forward strand.
CGATTACCATATCGACCATCATCAGAGTGGCAAAAGAAAAGGTCTGGGATTGTTATACGCTCCCCGAACATATTATTCGGTGGAATTTTGCTACCCCTGACTGGCATTGTCCTGCAGCTCACAATAATCTCACCCCGGGTGGAACTTATCATGCCCGCATGGAGGCCAAAGACGGAAGTTTTGCGTTTGATTTCAAAGCCACATACCAACAAATAATTCCTTATGATTCATTTCAGTTTGTAATGGATGATGGAAGAAAGGTGCATTTTTCACTGGAAGAATCTGAGGCAGGAACCATTGTAAACATTGCATTTGATGCAGAGAATGTAAACCCGGTGGAAATGCAGAGACAGGGTTGGCAGGCGATACTGGATAACTTCAAAAATTATACGGAATCTTTGATCTTTTAGCATTGTGAACCTCCGTCTTTTTATTGAGCAATATGATGTAGCCAACAGCATTGTTTTGCTGGAGGGCAAAAGGCTGGTTTTAGAGGATGATAAATCTCGTTTAATGAAGTTAGGCAAACTGCTGGCCCAATGCACACAAAATATCATTTTTAGAAGCGGCAATGCGCCAGGAGCTGACCTTTATTTTTCCGAGGGTGTGGCTGCGGTGGATTCAAAACGACTTCAGGTAATAACTCCCTACCATGGGCACCGAAAAAAGTACAATGTTGCCGGCTACACGATGGCCCTGGACCAGCAAAGCCTAATGGCAGAATCTGAGCTGATTTATGCTTCGAAAAACAATCCTTCCAATGCCAAGCTGGTCGATGATTTTGTTGCGGGAGAAAGGAATAAAAATACCATTAAGGCGGCCTACCTGATTCGGGATTCTGCTAAGGTACTGGGTTGCGGTGATTGGGGTCCTGCCACTGTCGGGTTATTTTATGACGATTTGGCGAATCCCCTGAAGGGTGGTACCGGCCATACGATGCTCCTTTGCAAAAAAAATCAGATTCCGGTGTTTGATCAGAAAATCTGGTTTGATTGGTTAAAATAAATCTGGAATTTCACATTTCGTTGATAACAATAAATTCAAAACAAGATAATCCTTAAGCATCTTGCAGCATGGTTATTTTTGCAAACTTAATGCCTTCCACCTCAGTCACTGTTTTATTGTCTTTTTTATTACTGGGAAATGTTTCCTGTAGCGGACAGAGAGCGGCTTCACAAGATTCATCCAAGGGGTTAAAAGTAGGTTTCTGGAATATGGAAAACCTGTATGACACCCGAAATGATGCATGGAACGATGATGACTTCACCCCGGAAGGGCAATATCTGTGGGATGAAAACAGATATCAGCAAAAGCTGAAAAAAATGGGCCGGGTATTGGATTCGTTGCGGGCTGACATACTCGGCATGTGTGAAGTAGAAAACAAGAGGGTGTTAGTAGATTTGAGAGCTGTGCTTACAAGTACTACGGGCAAAATGTATGAAATTGTACACTTCGACTCACCGGACGAACGGGGTATAGATGCTGCTATTTACTATCACAAAGAAAAATTGTCTTTGGTATCTTCTTCGGTGATACCCGTGGCATTACCCGGAAATGATAAAACCCGGGATATTTTGCATGCTGTTTTTTATCATACTGCTACCGGTGATACCCTGCATTATTTTGTAAATCACTGGCCCTCGAGAAGAGGAGGGATGGAAGGCAGCACCGGAAAAAGAGCAATTGCCGCCGAGGCATTGCGGCGTGAAATACAATCTCAAAACCTCTGGAATAAAGCATTTGTGATTGTGGGTGACTTTAATGATAACCCATGGGACAGCAGTATCAGCCAGGTATTGGGTGCCTGCAAACCGGCTGTTAAATCTGAATGTAAAATACACAATCTCTCCGGTTTTCATGACGTAACCCAAACCGGAACACTCAGATACAATAACCGCTGGGATATTTTTGATCAGATAATGATTAGCAGCCCACTCTGGAATACAACAGGTGCTGCATTGAAATTTAAACCCTACAGCAGCCAGATATTCGCCCCGGAATGGATTCTTCAACATGGAGGGAAATACGAAGGTCATCCGCTGAGAACATTTGGAGGCAAAACCTGGCTTAACGGTTACAGTGATCATTTGCCGGTAACGGCTGAATTAACTTATGGTAAATAAGACAGTTAAAAAAACCAATATACGAAATAAAAACGATAAAAGCAAGGAAATACCGCCTTCTTACTCACTAATTGACCGTGAACTGAGCTGGCTTGCCTTCAATTCCCGTGTTTTGCAGGAAGCAGCCAACAAGAAGGTACCTTTGCTGGAAAGAATAAAGTTTCTGGGAATTTTCAGTAACAACCTCGATGAATTCTTTAGGGTTCGTGTGGCCGGTGTGCGACGATTATTGCAACTGAACAAGGAAGTTGGGAATAAGGAGTTCAAATCGCTCAAAAAAGAGCTGGAGGCCATTAAGGCTACTGTATTATTTCAGCAAAAAGAATTTTCAAGGGTTTACACCGATGAAATTTTGAAAGACCTTAAAAAAGAAGGGATTATCATTGTAGATGAAACCACGCTGTCAAGGGATGAGGAAACCTTTGTACATGATGTATTTATCAATAAAATAGCAGGGAGGATAAGTCCTTTGCTGTTGCAGCACGGAAAAGAGTTACCCAATATCAAGGATGGTGAAATTTACCTGGCAGTGAGCATGAGAAACAGCGTTTCGGGAAATGTTCAATATGCATTGGTGGATATTCCTTCAAAGTCCCTGGGTCGTTTTCATGTATTACCATCCTCCGATGGGAAAAAGCGCATCATTTTGCTGGATGATATGATCCGTGTGGGTTTGCCCTTGCTTTTTTCCAGCCTGGATTTTGATGAATTTACAGCCCATACCATTAAACTGACCCGAGATGCAGAACTGGATATTGATAATGAAGTGGCTGTGTCTTTGATAGATAAAGTGGCCAAGAGCTTGAAACAACGCAAAACCGGCGCACCCACACGATTCATCTATGACAAGGATATTCCTGAAGATTTACTGGATTTTTTAACCCGTAAACTGAAAGCAGACAAGGACAGCGTAATTCCCGGCGGGAAATATCATAATTTCAGGGATTTTATCAAGTTTCCGGATGTGAACCGCCCTGATCTGCTCAATCCTAAGCAGGGTGTTACCCGCATCAAAGAAATTGATGAGGCCAAAAGCATGCTCAATCTTATTCAGAAACGGGATTTGCTTTTGAGTTATCCCTATCAGCCTTTTGATTACATTATACGTTTACTAAGAGAGGCGGCTATCGATCCCACAGTTTTTGCCATCCGTATTTCACTGTACAGACTGGCAGAGAATTCCAGCATTGCGGGTGCATTGATCAATGCAATCCAAAACGGCAAACAGGTAATTGTGGTGATGGAGCTTAGGGCCAGGTTTATGGAAGAACACAACATATACTGGGCCAATCGTTTGAGAGAAGAAGGGGCATATGTTATTTATGGCATTCCCGATTACAAGGTACACAGCAAACTCATGGTTATTTCGCGCCGGGTGGGCTTTGAAACCACCAATATTGTGCACATTGGAACGGGTAATTTCAATGAGGATACTGCCCGTTTATATTGTGACCATGCTTTGCTTACTTCCAGAAAAAAAATAGGTGAGGAGTGCCTGAATGTATTTGATTTAATCCAGAATTTCCGGCCTGAAAAAGCGCGTTTTCGCACGCTGTGGGTGAGTCCGGTTAATACCCGGGAGCGTTTTATAGCCATGCTGAAACGTGAAATGGAATTTGCTTCCAAAGGAATGCCGGCCAGGGCCATCATCAAAATTAATTCTTTGGTGGATGATGCCTCCATCAAAGCCATAGTAGAGGCCGCTGATGCGGGCGTGCAGATAGATTTAATCATAAGGGGGATTTGCTGTCTGGCCGTCCATGAAAATCACCCCAATATCAGGGCTGTGAGCATCATTGATAAATACCTTGAACATGCCCGTGTATTTTATTTTGAAAATGGGGGGGATCCTGAAGTGTTTATCGGCAGTGCAGACTTAATGCAACGCAATTTGCAATCCCGGGTGGAAGTTACGGTTCCTATACAGGATAAAGAACTGAAGCAAGTGTTAATACAGGTGTTGCAAACCCAGCTTTCTGATAATGTTAAAGCCCGGCTTCTGGAGGAAGGTATGCAGAATAACATGGTTAAAAAAGCCGCAAAGGATAAATCAGTTCGTTCACAAGAACTGCTTCATACCCTATTTAGCTAATATTTCGGTCTGAAACGCATTTCCACCACCATATCAGGTTGGGAATAAACAGCAGCATACCCCAGCCCGGAATTCTACTTTCCATGATAAAATGGCGTATGTTCCATGTCAGAATAGGGAAAAAAATGGTTAAGCCCATCAGAGTAAAAGTTACAATGCTGAAAATCAACAGTGATTTTGGTGGGCGGTAACCATCAACCATAAAGCTATGTAACATCAGTGAAACTGCAGGCAAACATAGCATTACAGAATAATCCCGCTGATGGGGAAAAGCCACAGGAATGCAGGCCATGAAAAATGCAGCACCGGCTAAAACTGCTTTTTCTCCGTTGAATTTTTTGGGAACAAGGTACATTAATACCCAGGCACTTAAAAAGGTTATTAGGGCACGAAACGCCCATTGAATCATGAATATTTCTTTGGTTGTTAATGATGCAATGGCGTAATCACTTTCGCCTCTGATAACGGTTCGTGTGAAATATCGTGTAAGCAAACTCGCAAAATCAGTAAATCCACCTTCGCCCACGGTGTTAACGTGCTCTTTGTTCAAGGGATTGAGAAGCCCTAGCCAGTCTCTCATGATTAGCGTATGAAAATCAGTAGAAAGGTAAAGGTAGGGCAGTAACAGCAATACAGTTATTCCGGCTGCAATCATCATCAGGGCTTTGAGATTTTTTTTAAGCACATAATACCACAAGAAGAAAATGGGAAGAATTTTAATGTTTATTCCAATGGCAAATGAAAATGCCCCTGCGATGGTTTGATTTTGATTCATTCTATAAACACCCTCCATGCAACACCACAGAATCAGAATGGTTAATTGACCGTAGAGGAGATTCATGAATACTGCATGATAAGAAATAAAGGCCAGTGCTATCAAAAACCAAGTTTCACGACTTGTGTAACCGAGATTTAAAAAACGCCTGAGCAAAATATAACTGCGGTTTAGCATGGTAAAACCCACCAACATCCAAAGTACTTTAAGCACCTGTACCGGGAATATGGTCAGAGGAGCAAGCACTGAAGCAAACAATGGGCTGTAATAAAACCACATGCCAAACATGTGAGGCCCATTGTATGGGTTGGTGCCAAAATATAGTTCCTGCGACGCCAGGTAAAAAATATCCAGGTCATTTTCCGCACTGATATTTCTAAGAACCGGAAACAGTGATAAACAGAAGATTAAACCAATAATTACTTCTTCCTTTGGGTAGCCACCCTGTTTCCATTTTTTTACAGGAAGAAACTTCATCATCTTTAAAGATTATTCCATGGCGGCCTTGATGAATTTAACAAACAGCGGATGCGGGCTTACAACCGTGCTTTTTAATTCGGGGTGAAACTGAACCCCTACAAACCACTTGTGACCCGGTATTTCAACAATTTCAGCCAAGCCTGTGTCCGGATTTGTCCCGGTAATTTTCATGCCGGCATCTTCCATGCGTTTTTTGTATTTATCATTAAACTCATAACGGTGCCGATGCCTTTCGGTTATTCTGGCCTTGCCATATGCCTTAAGAGCATTTGAACTTTTACTGAGATCGCAGACATATGAACCTAAACGCATGGTGCCTCCCATGTGGCTGATTTTCTTTTGACTCTCCATCAGATCAATCACCGGATTATGGGTATCGCTCATCATTTCTGCAGAATGAGCATCCTTTAATCCCAGCACATTGCGGGCAAATTCAATAACTGAGCATTGCATACCCAGGCATATTCCGAAAAACGGGATGTTGTTTTCACGGGCATATTTCACGGCGGTCAGTTTACCGTCAATACCGCGATTACCAAACCCCGGCGCTACCAGGATTCCATCAAATCCACCCAGTTTGTACGGTGCGTTTCCTTCCGTTATCAATTCACTGTGTACGTAGGATACATTTACCTTGCATTCATTGGCTGCACCGGCATGAATGAAGGCCTCATTAATCGATTTATAGGCGTCGGGCAGTTCTACATATTTCCCCACCAAAGCAATGTTTACCTCGCTTTTAGGGTGTTCTAACCGGAAAAGAAAATCTCGCCAATGGTCCAGATTGGGTTCTTTTATACTTTTAAGCTTCAGCTTGTTTAATACCACCTTATCCAGTTTTTCTTTCAGCATCACCATGGGTACTTCGTAAATGGTGTTTACGTCAATACTCTCTATAACGGCATTTTGATGCACATTGCAGAACAGGGCTATCTTACGTCTCATTTCTGCGGTTAGATGACGTTCGGTTCTGCATACTAAAATATCCGGTTGTACCCCTTGTTCCAGTAGCATTTTCACGCTGTGCTGTGTGGGTTTGGTTTTTAATTCACCGGCTGCTGCCAGGTAGGGGATTAGGGTTAAGTGTATCACAATGGCATTTTCAGGTCCCATATCCCACAGCAGCTGTCTCACACTTTCTACGTATGGCAGTGACTCAATATCACCTACAGTCCCGCCTATTTCTGTAATAATGATGTCGTAATCACCGCTATCCCCGAGGTAACGCATGCGTTTTTTAATCTCATCGGTGATGTGCGGAATGACCTGAACTGTTTTGCCTAAATACTCTCCGCGGCGTTCATTTTCAATTACTGTTTGATAAACTCTACCAGTGGTTACGTTATTATTTTGAGAGGTGGGTGTATTCAGAAAACGCTCGTAGTGCCCGAGATCAAGATCGGTTTCAGCCCCGTCTTCGGTTACATAGCATTCTCCATGTTCATAGGGGTTGAGTGTTCCCGGGTCTACATTGATGTAGGGGTCAAATTTTTGGATGGTTACGCTGTAACCTCTGGCTTGTAGGAGTTTGGCCAGTGATGCGGAGATAATGCCTTTGCCGAGAGAAGAGGTAACTCCACCCGTAACGAAGACGTATTTGGCTTTTTTCATGTTGGAAAAGCGATGGGAATAAGTCGCTACGGGATACAAATGTACTAAGAGAATCAGGGCACAGGCCAGAAACTAATTCAGTAGTTTTCAACAGAACAAAAAGCCCCGCTTCAGGCGGGGCTTTTATTATTTTACTTCCATGAGTTCGGTATCGAAAATCAGCGTTGCGTTAGGAGGGATGACACCACCCGCACCTCTGGGTCCATATCCTAATTTGGAGGGAATAATAAGCTTATACTTGGCACCAACATTCATCAATGCAATGCCTTCATCCCAACCGGGAATAACCTGTCCAACACCCAGCTGAAAAGCAATGGGCTCATTACGGCTGTAAGAATTGTCGAATTCCATGCCATCGGCCAGTTTGCCGCTATAGTGAACCTTTACTTGTTTTCCTGCAGTGGCTTTTTCACCTGTGCCGGGTTTTTCAATCACATACCAAAGGCCACTTTCCGTTTTCTGAGCAGTCGGGTATAATTTCAGCACCTCTGCTTCATTACGGGCAAAATCCTGTTTCTTCAATTTTTCTTCTTTGGCCGCTTTCATGGGTGCCTGCAATTGGTCAAACATTTCCTGAGTAGCGGTAAATGATTCGGCTTCTGAGCCTTTTCTGTAAATTTTCAGTGCCACAATAGAGTCACCCTGCTGGATTGCATCCACCACATTCTGCCCTTCAATTACTTTTCCAAAAACGCTGTGCTTACCATCCAGCCAATCGGTTTTTACGTGGGTGATAAAAAACTGACTTCCGTTGGTTCCCGGTCCTGCGTTGGCCATGGATAAAATACCAGGTCCGGTGTGTTTCAGATCCGCTGAGAATTCGTCATCAAAATTATATCCGGGTCCTCCGCTGCCATTGCCTTGAGGGTCTCCGCCCTGAATCATAAAATTGGCAATTACACGGTGAAATTTGATGCCATCATAGTAAGGTTTTCCTTCGGGTTTGGCGTTGTTTTTGATTTTGCCTTCGGCCAACCCCACAAAGTTGCATACAGTTACGGGCGTTTGCTTAAAGTGAAGGGTCAAAAAGATGCTGCCTTTGCTGGTTTGCATTTCTGCATACATTCCTTCGGGCTGCGTTTGGATGATTTGTGGTATGGAATTCATTTTTTCGTTTTTCTTATTGTTGACCGCCTTTTTGACAGTGCCCTGTGCAAAGGAAAAGCCGGCATAAGCCAGAATAAAAGCGGATGTTAAATATTTATTCATGATATAATGATATGTTGTTTTGAATTTTTTTAGGCAATTTTCGTACCACTTCCTGATACGAGTGCAAAATTAAGCTTTCAATGAACTTTTCCTGCAGTCCGTTCAAATAAACGGTGTTCCACATCGTTTTATTCATGTGCCAGCCCGGAACTATCTGACTATTTTCCTCACGAAGCGTAATCGCCTTTTCAGGATTGCATTTGAGATTGATACTGTCAAACTCGCGAACATCACCCAGACAAAATATCTTACCCGCTACTTTCCACACCAGTACGTTTTCGTCAAATGGAAAAGATTCAGTAACCATGGGCAGTCCCATACAGTAATCCCTTACCTTATCTAAATGCATGTGGAAAATAGTATGCATGCAAAGTTAACAATACCCGGTAATTTTGAAAAGTATAATAGAATGAGAACTGCACTACTTTCGTTTTGCTCTTTGGGGCTTCTGCTCAACTACTCGGCCTCGTGGGGGCAGCCGGTTGCGGTCCCCAAAAAACCTTCCAAGATTTTTGCTGAAAACCTGGAATTGCGCAATGGTGTGGCCTATTCAAAAAGTCGGCCTTATACAGGAACCAGCGTCAAGTTATGGGATAACAAGGTGGTAAACGAAGAAATACAATGGGTAAATGGCTTGAAGGACGGGGTATACAAAGAATTTACCGAAAATAATATTCTGGTTGCCACCGAAACCTGGTCAGAGGGTGTGAAGCACGGCCCTTATGCATATTATTATCCCAATGGTGCAATAAAAAATTCCGGCACTTTTCACAATGAAAAACTGGAAGGGGAAATTACAGGATATTACCCCAATGGGAACAAGCAATATTCGGTTTTCTACAGCAACGGAGTTAGAAATGGAAGTAATCAAACCTGGTTTACCAACGGAAACAAAGAGCAGACCACGCAGTTTGTTAATGATGTACCTCATGGGGATGTGTTTGCCTGGTATCCCACAGGATTGCCTCGCTACCAAATTGCCTACAATATGGGAGTAAAACATGGTGCCTATTACAAATACCATAAAAGTGGCTGTCCTGCGGAGGAAAATTACTATAAAAATGGAAAGCGAGATAGCATTTATCGTCTATATGACGAAATAGGATGCAAACTGATTGCTGAGGAGTATTATTTAAATGGCGAGAAGAATGGCTTGTTTATTAAGTATGGATTCAAAGGCGACACACTAAGTGTTGAAACCTGGCAAAGCGGACAAAGGGAGGGTCGATATTCAGAGTGGAGAGACAGGGAAACCGAAACCACAGGGTTCTATTCGTCCGGTGAAAGACATGGATACTGGAAACATGGGTTTTCATCGCATTACCAAATGCGAGAGGGTTCATACAACAAAGGCATTACCGTAGGTGAATGGAGGTTTTATGACGACAAAGGCAGGTTACTTGCCATTCAGTGGTATAATGACGAGGGTGAAGAAGTAAAAAGTAAATTTTTTAAGAAGCGTAAATAAAGTGAAGGCCAATAATGAAAAATGGGTAATTGGCATTACGGGGCTTAGCGGATCCGGTAAAACCTATTTTATTGAACGCATTAAAGAGAAATTGCAGGAAAAGGTAGCTGTCATCAGTTTTGATGATTACTACAAACCGGTGCATGAGCAGGTAAAAGATGAAAATGGAATCATCAATTTTGATTTGCCCGGCGCCCTGTATCACAATCAGTTTCATGAAGATTTGCTTAAGCTGATGGAAAACAAGCCGGTACTGTTGCGGAAATACAATTTCGAAAATCACGAAGCCCCTGAACGGGTAGATATCATAGAACCGGCTCCGGTAATTATTGCAGAAGGACTTTTTGTATTTGATTTCCCTGAAATCGACCATCTGCTTTCTTGCCGAATTTTCATTGAGACAGACATGCAGCTGAGTTTAGACAGAAGACTTGATAGGGATATGCGGGAGAGGGGTATTCCCAAAGAAAGAAGCTTATATCAATGGCATAATCACGTTATGCCGGCTTGGGAAAAACATATTATTCCTCATAAAGACCGCTGTGATTTACACATATTCAATAACGGTCCTGCCGAGGAGAATACCCAGCGAATACTTCGGCACATTGCCGAAAATGCGCATCCTGAAGTAATGCAGGAAATAGCGGGTAAGTGGTGAATATTACAGCGTTATGACGGCTGAACTTCGGCTGATGGCATCTACAATGCCAATACTGGGTTTGCCAAAAACACCAGCCACTTCTCCGGGATTCAGCAGCAACGCATTCCCGAATTTTTGCTTTTCTGCCTGATGGCTGTGCCCATAAAAAACACAATCATACCAACCGGTTTTTATCATGGTTTTTGCGTAGAACGGATAATGACTTACTCCAATTTTAAGGTCTCCCAGCATCAATTGTGAATCCATATCTCCAATATATTCACCGTAAAACTTCATGTTTGCGTATTTAGCGCAAACTTGCTGAATATGAAATCTGTCGCCGTCATTGTTGCCAAAAACAGCATGCACAGGCAGTCCTGACTCCGCCAGCATTTTTGCTGCGAAAGGGGAACAAAAGTCACCGCAAAATATAAGGGCTTCCGCTTTTTCATCAGAAAAGCGTTGCAATGCCAGCTCCAGCAGCGGCAAATTATCATGAACATCGCTCAGTACTCCAAAAATCATCTGAATTGTTTTGTAAAAGGGTGCTCGAAAATACGCAAGTGTTGTAATTTTGCATCAATTTTATGGCAATAATTATTACTGACGAATGCATTAATTGTGGGGCTTGCGAGCCGGAATGTCCTAATAATGCCATTTATGAGGCGGGACTGGAGTGGACCATCGCACAGGGTACCGGTGTGCAGGGTTCCTTTACCATGGCTGATGGTCGTGTAGTTGATGTAAATGACCAATTTGCACCCATCAGCAGTGAAGTGTATTTCATTGTTCCGGATAAATGCACGGAGTGCACCGGTTTTCATGAAGAACCTCAATGCGCGGCTGTTTGTCCCGTAGATTGCTGCGTTCCGGACCCGGATCATGTTGAAAGTAAGGAAACCTTGTTGGATCGTAAGGAACGATTGCATCTCTGAAAATGTTACTAATTTTCAACATAACCCTAACAGTACTTTTTCATTTTTGAATCATGCATTACATCTGTACACAATCCTGGGTTCCGCTTAGGTCAGAAGCCTCATCGGCTTCTGAAATGGTGAGCAGTCTATTGTTTGGGGAAACTTGCAAACTTTTACAAAAAAATGAAGACTGGCTGCTGGTAGCTTGTTCACACGATGATTACCAAGGCTGGATTCCGGAATCCTACATAACCGTTTACACCGGAGATAGGGTCGATCGAGGCTATAAGGTATCTGTGCATGGGGCCGTAATGCAGAATTCAGAGGGACGAATAGATCTCTCTCCGGGGGCTATTGTTCCCGAAAATGGAAACTGTATTATTGATGGCAAGGTATTCCGCTTTTCTGATGCACGTGTATTTGAACCTGAAATTAAGGACGTTACAGGATTGGCAATGCTTTTTTTGCATACGCCCTATCTTTGGGGTGGGCGCAGTGTATGGGGTATAGACTGCAGCGGCCTGGTGCAGGTTGCGTATGGTATTTTGGGAATTCCATTGCCTCGTGATGCTTCCCAGCAGGTAAATCAGGGCATTGAGATTGATTATGCAGATTCATGTCCCGGAGATTTGGCCTTTTTTGAAAAACAGGGGAAAATCACCCATGTAGGGATATTGCTGTCTGAAAAGCGGATAATCCACGCCAGCGGAAAAGTAAGGATTGATCATCTGACAGAATCCGGCATTGTTAACAGCCAATCAGGACAATTAACACACTCACTATCTTGTTTTAAAAGACTCTAATATACGAAATTTGACTCATAAATGCAAAAATTACAGGAACATTTAATCGAAATCCGCAAAGAATTTCATCTGCGTCACGGCCACGAATTTGGTTTTACCGAAAGCCAGAGTGAGGCCCACTTTGATATCACTACACAGGCGGCTATGGCCTATATCCAGGGGCTTGCCATGGGTGGCAGAATGCAGGAAATGCAGGATATGGTAAAAGGGGGAGAGGATGCATTGCGCAACAGTCCCTATTTTGAAGAGTTGATTCAAAAATGTGCCGGCAGTTACTACGCGCTGGATTGGGATGCAGATCGCAAAAGGCAACTGTCGGTTACTGTGCTTACATGTGCCCTGCAGGGCCTGCGCGAGCGCTTCATTAGCGGAGGATACAGCAATGATACAGAGGGTGTACTTAAATTTTTGGGTCTTGATAGTGGCATGCTCGGCCTCATGGGTAAAATGAGTGGCATGTTCAACATGTTTAGGAAAAAATAGCCTCAATCCACAAAAGTCACCTTAATGGTGTTGGTTCGTTGCTTTTTGTGAATAGGCATACTGGCGCAGTTGATGACACAGTCGCCCGGTTTTACTATTCCCTCCTGTTTGAGTATATCGGTTACGTCCTGAAAAGTCTGGTCAGTGCTTACGTATTCATCATAAAAGAAGCCGCGCACACCCCACACCAGGCTCAACCTGGTCAAAAGGCTGGCATTATCCGTAAAAATAAAAACACTGGCCTTAGGCCGATAACTGGCGACCCGGAACCCGGTATATCCGGATCTTGTCATGGCAACTATCGCTTTGGCTTCTAAATGATCGCTCATGCGAACTGCGGTAAAGCAAACCTCGTCACTGGAAAATGAAGGCGAGGAGTTGTTGGGTTTTTTACCTTTAAAATAAACACGCTTATCCTCTTCAACATCCGTAATTATACTACTCATCAATTCAACTACCCTGACCGGATACTTACCTACTCCGGTTTCAGCACTTAGCATTACGGCATCAGCCCCATCCAGTACCGCATTGGCTACATCATTGATTTCAGCCCTGGTGGGCATACTGTCATGTATCATGCTTTCCATCATTTGTGTTGCAATAATCACAGGTTTAGCGGCCTGAATACATTTTTCAACAATGGATTTTTGAATCAGGGGTACGCGCTGAAGGGGCAACTCAACTCCCAGATCTCCCCGGGCTACCATAATGGCATCGGAGACTTTAATAATTTCCTTGATGTTTTCTACAGCTTCCGGCTTCTCAATTTTTGCTATGACCCTTGTGTCTTTTTCATGCATGCCGATAATCTGCTTCAATTCCAGGATATCCTCTGCTCTGCGCACAAAGGACAGGGCAATCCAATCAACATTTTGCTGCAATCCAAACTCCAGGTCTTTTAAATCTTTTTCGGTCAGGCAGGGCACTGTAAGTTGGGTTTCAGGAAGGTTAAATCCTTTATTGGAAGTTAATACTCCCCCTACGACTACGGCTGCCTTTAGTCGTTTTTCATCCAGAATTTCGGTAACTTTCAACTCAACTTTTCCATCATTCAACAAAATGCGCTCTCCCGGTTTGGCATCTAGTGCAAGCCTCGCATAGCTCACAAACAATGTTTCGGCAGTAGAAATACACTCCTCAGTGGTGACAGTGATAATTTGGCCATCAGTGAGCATTGATAATTTGGCCATCAGTGAGCATAATTTCTCCATCAACCTTGCCAATTCTGAGTTTTGGACCTTGTAAATCCATGAGTATTGACACATGAGTACCTTGTTCTTTGTTGATTTTACGGATTCGCTCAATTACTTTTAGGTGCGCTTCATGGGTACCATGCGAAAAATTTAACCGGCATACATCCACCCCGGCCTCAATAATTCTTCTAAGCATATCCTCCTCCTGCGTTGCAGGGCCTATGGTGGCGACTATTTTAGTTTTGTTGAAAAGTCCTCTTTTCATTTTTTATCCTTTTTCTCATTTGTTTTCTTTTCCCGAAGAAACGTAATCCATGTCAGTTTCTTTTTTTCTTTGTTGTTAACTTCATAAACCATTGTCATTCCGGGTATATTTTTCATTTTTTCAGTCCAGTCTGCACCGGCAGTTTCATCTTCACCGCCCCGTCCTATGAGCAGCATGTCAGGCTGAGGCTTCACATTCATCAAAATATTTTGGGTGCCATGGTTTTCCAACAGCCACCATTCCGTGCCGAATTCTTCCTCGCGAAAATAATACTGTGTGTGTTCTGATTGTGTATTTTTTACCACAGTCATAAAACTAAAGGGTAAGATTGAAAACTTAGTACCCAGCATTCTGTCTGTCTGCCAGGCCATTATTGCGGGCGGCAAAGCGGTATGTATGGCTATTGCCCGAAACGTAATGTCGTCGAAATCAAAGTCTAAATATTCCTTTTTGGGCATAAAGCTTTGGCAAAATTAACGAGCAGATACTTTGGTATGTAAAAAATTGTTTTATTTTGCACCGCAAATCCAAACAAAAAAGAACATGTCAGAAATCGCAACCAAAGTTAAAGCTATCATCGTTGATAAGCTTAGCGTAGAAGAATCAGAAGTAACCCACGAAGCCAGTTTCACCAATGACCTTGGCGCTGACTCGTTGGACACCGTTGAACTGATTATGGAATTCGAAAAAGAATTCGATATCAGCATCCCCGATGATCAGGCTGAAAAAATTCAGACTGTGGGCGAAGCCATTCGTTACATCGAAGAAAACAAAAAGTAAAATTCATGCAACTCAGAAGGGTTGTTGTAACCGGCATGGGCGCCCTTACGCCCGTCGGCAACACGCTAAGCGAGTATTGGAACGGTTTACTGAACGGAGTTTCAGGCGCCGCACCCATTACCCGATTTGATACCACATTATTTAAGGTTCGCTTTGCTTGCGAAGTGAAAAACTTTGATATCACCCAATTTATGGACCGAAAAGAGGCCCGTAAAATGGATCCATTTACCCATTATGGAATAGTGGTAGCCGATGAGGCCATTCAGGACTCAGGCCTGTTACAACAATCTTTTAACCCCGATCGTGTAGGCGTTATCTGGGGTTCGGGAATTGGCGGCCTTACCACTTTTTTCAATGAAGTGGTTGATTTTGCTAAAGGAGATGGAACACCACGGTTTTCTCCCTTCTTTATTCCCAAAATGATCATTGATATTGCCTCAGGTTATATCAGTATCAAACACGGCTTTCGTGGTCCTAACTATGCCACCGTATCTGCTTGTGCTACCGGTACACATAGCATTATTGACGCATTTAACCTCATTCGGCTTGGAAAAGCAGATGTGATGGTAACCGGTGGAAGTGAGGCCTGTGTGAATGAACCTGCCATGGGGGGCTTCAGCAATATGAAAGCACTTTCAGAAAGAAACGATGACTATGCCACTGCCTCGCGGCCTTTTGACAAAGATCGCGATGGTTTTGTGCTGGGAGAGGGTGGCGCTGCCATTATTCTGGAAGATTTGGAACACGCCAAAGCCAGAGGGGCAAAAATTTATGCCGAGCTGGTTGGTGGCGGAATGACTGCTGATGCCTATCACATAACTGCGCCCCATCCCGAGGGTTTAGGTGCCAGAAACGTGATGAAACAGGCCCTTGAAGACGCAAATTTAACCCCCGAGGATATAGATTACATCAATGTTCACGGCACCAGTACACCATTAGGAGACATTGCCGAAACAAAGGCTATACTGGGGGTTTTTGGCAATCATTCTTATAATCTGAATATCAGTAGTACAAAAAGTATGACCGGTCACCTGTTGGGTGGTGCGGGTGCTATTGAAGCTGTAGCTTCCATTCTGGCTGTAAAAGAAGGCATAGTGCCCCCCACTATCAATCATTTTACAGATGATCCGGACATCGACGCCGGCTTGAATCTTACTTTTCACAAGCCTCAAAAACGCGAGGTGCGCGCTGCACTTAGCAATACTTTTGGTTTCGGCGGACACAATGCTTCCGTCATCTTTAAGCAATACGAAGCCTGATTTAACAGTTGGCACTGCGGCTTTTTCCATCCTCAGAATCCCAAAGATTTTCCAATCAAATTTTTCGTCTCACCGGACTGAAACCGAGAAGACGTGCCATATACCGAGAGGCTCTGCGGCATTCTTCTGTCAATACACATGATAAAACTTACCAGGGAACCCCTGACAATGAGCGTTTGGAGTTCCTCGGAGATGCCATATTGGATGCCGTGGTGGCCGAAATGCTGTTTATGCGCTATCCGTCTAAGCAGGAAGGATTTTTAACGGAAATGCGCATGCGCGTGGTGAACAGGGAACAAATGGGTTATTTGGCAAACCGCCTGGGCCTGGTGCAAATGATGGACATAAAACCTGAGTTATTAAAGCATGCTTCTGCCGTTCATTCCATTGCCGGAAATGCCCTGGAAGCCCTGATTGGGGCTGTATATCTGGACCATGGATATGCAAAGGCCAGAATTTTCATTACACAAAGACTCATTGGCCAATACCTCGACCTTGAAAAACTGATGACCACCACCATCAGTTTTAAAGCGGTGCTGATCAAGTGGGCTCAGCAACAAAAAAAGACTGTTTCATGGGCTCATAGCACCGAGACTCATGGTAAAAAAAATCTGCATGTAGTATCCGTCATCATCGATGAACAACCGGTGGCTACCAATAAAAATTTAAACCGTAAAAAGGCAGAAGAACTTTGCTGTGAAAAGGCTTGCAGAGTGCTGCAAATTCAAGATTAACCCTCGTCTTCGGTTGCCGGTTCAGGTAATACGGATTGTCCTGTTGACTTGGCAAACTGACACCATTCGCACTTTTCACTGCCGCAACCATTCAGAAATTCCAGACTGCGCAGTTTTTGATTGCCTAAAATCAGATAATCCATTAGCAGTGCATGGTCTGTGCTGTCGTAGTATTGGGTGAAAGTTGGAAATTCTTTTTTATCGTTCTGTTCCACACAATCAATCTTTGCCGCAACTGCATTCCACTTTTTCTCTGTGTAGTGATTTACAATCAGCATATAAATCCCCAGCTGAAACCAGTATTTGGGAGGCAATTTTCCCTTCAACAGGCTGTCTTGTGTAGGTGGTTTAAAGGAAGTTTCTGTATTCTCAGGTTTTCCTGTTTTATAATCCACAATGGTCACATCTCCATTTTCAATGATGATTTTATCGGCTTTACCACCAATTTTAATACCATTGATGCTGGATTCCAGCCATTTTTCAAGTATTATCTCTTTGTCTTTATAGGATTTCCAGATGTCCAATCTTGCCTGGTGATACTGGGGTAGTCGTTCGCGCCCCTGATCCATTTTTAGCTGGAAACCGGTAGGCGTAAATGCGCCCCTTTGCTTGAAAAGTTCTGTTTCAAATAAATCCAAAAAGGCTTTTTCATCCATCCACTCGTCTTTGGTATATCCTTTATCGACAATTTTCCAGAGGGTGTTGTGCACTGCAGAACCATAACCCAATGCAGCACTGGGGGCAGATGGAACCCTAACCATGCGGCCGAAATAAAATTTGAGGCCGCACTCCAGAATGTCGTAAAGGGTTGATGGGGAAAAGGTGAATTCCTGCATTTGTTGATTAAGCCATTCAGAATCCTCGATTTTTAATTGTGGTGCAGCCACCCTCGCCAGCAGCTGAGATTCGGCCAGTATTAAATCGTCCTTTTCCAGCTCAGTTTCATCACACTCCTTTTGGCCAAGAAGCTCCTGCAGAAATTTACTCTTTTTTTGCATGGTGGTTTTAGCGCTGATTTTCTCATTACCCCAGCTTAGGCGAAGGGTTTCTTTGGCCCGGGTCATGGCCACATAAAATAGTCTGCGCCTTTCCTCTTTATCGGCATCCTCCTCATTCTGGTCTTTAACATTGTGTTTAAGCCCCTGAAAAAATGGTTTAATTTTATAGGGAAGTATACTGTTTCGATCTTTGTCCCATGCCTCTTCTTCGCAGCCAAGAATAAATACATGCTTAAACTCTAGTCCCTTACTGCTGTGGGCTGTGGTTAATACCACTCCAGATTTGCTGCCAATTCTTTTCTCCAGCCGCACGGCAATCTCATTGCGTTTCATTTTGTCAAGCGACTCCATATATTGAGTTAGGGTCAGGTAAGGGTTTTTTTGGTTGGCAGCCGTGGCATGACTCAAAAATGTATGTAGTTGTTCTAACAGCCATTCCCGCTGTTCGCTTTTCATGGCCATTTTAAGAAATCCACCCTGTGAAATCACATCCTGAATCAACTGAGGTACCGTCATTCCGGCAGCTTTTTTAAGCCATTCCTCAACATGATTCCAAAGGGTTCTTAATGCTTCGCGGCTCTGTGCCCCTGCAGGTGTCGGCTCCGGATTGTTTTTTATGTATTCATTTAAAAAATCACGCCATCTAAGTTTTTCCTGCCGTCTTGCATAAATTTCTGTAGCTATTTTTGAAATTTCAAATGGTGCAATGTCATACAACGGGTAATGCAACAGGGTATATATAAGGTGTTCGCCTTTGTGTGCTACTTCCAGTTCCCAGGCCAGATACTGAAGCCAATTTTGAAGTTGAATGATGAGTGGTTCTTGCAGTATGTCTGCACTTCTTGCCAGTGTAAATGGGATTTCACGCTGTAATAGCATTTCTGCCAGTTCGTCCACAATTTTATGTTTCGGATAAATAACCGCTATTTCGTCCGGTGGACATTTGGCATCTTTGAGTGCCGCAATTTGATTGCAAATTGACAGGGCTTCATGAAACCGATTTTTACAGGCATTGTACTGTATAGGAATGGGTTCATACTGACGATTGGGGCCGGAAGCCACAAGGTCTTTACTCAATTCGGGAAATGAATTCACCAGTCTTTTTTTGTTGTTATCTATAAGGTGCTTAGCCCCGTCCAGCACCATTTGTGTGCTGCGATAATTGCGGGTGAGTACAATTTTGGTAATGTTTTTTTCATATTTACCGGCAAAATCCATCATATTGCTTACCCTGGCACCCTGAAATGCATAGATGCTCTGGTCATCATCACCCACCACAAAACAATTGGGGTTGTCTTCCCAAAAAGAAATCAGTTGATACAACAATTCATTTTGCACACCCGATGTGTCCTGGTACTCATCCACCAGCACGTATTGGTATTTTTCCTGGTAGGTAAGCAATAACTCAGGGTTGTTTTTAAATGCCTGCAATACCCACTGAATCATATCACTGAACTCATAGAGGCCAGCATCTTTTTTCATTTGTTGATATAAGGGAAACAACGTTGCAGCTTCCTTTAGCTTCTGCCACTCTCTTACATGTTTTTCATATTCAGCAATCTTAAAATCACCTTTTTTAAAACCATTGGATGCCCTTTTGTAAATAAATTCCGGAAATGTGTTAAAGAATTCATCTTTATCTGACAGCTTTGCAATCCCCTGCTCAAAAAATGAAACTTCCAGGTTTTCACTTTGCATCAGCTCGAACACTTTTGATAGCGATTTTCTTAAGTAAGCCGGCTGTTCCTGAAAATTTTGCAATGGGGAACTTGCAGGAATATTTCTGATTAGGCTTTCCATCAGCTCCAGTTTGTCTAGATCATCCATTACCCTCAGATTACCTTTGGAGAAAAGTTCGGGGTTCTCTTTGATAACCGTGTTGCACAAACCATGAAATGTATGAATGTTTACATGGTAAGCATCGGCTCCCATAAACTTGCTGAGACGGTTTAACATAGCTGTTGAGCCCGCATCTGTGTAGGTTAAACACAGTATTTCCTGTGGCCTGACATCTGACTGCTTCAGAATATTGAGAATTCTGACGGCCAGAATCTGGGTTTTACCCGTTCCGGGGCCGGCTATTACCATAACCGGTCCTTCGATGGTGTCCACCGCACGCTTCTGATTTTCATCCAGCTTTCCATACCGCCCGTCGAAGAGAAGGGACTGCGCTGAGGCATCCTTCGGTCGTGCAGCAACGGCCTTCTTCTGACCCGCAGA
>JBEDNI010000005.1:0-21767 GCA_041170685.1 Bacteroidota bacterium
GCAATTTTCTAATTTTTTCAACTCCTATTGCAAAGCCTACAATAAAAAATATAACCGCCGCGGCTCCATGTTTATGAAAAATCTACGGCGCAGAATTATCAGCGACCATACCGATTTTTTCAATGTACTCGTTTACATCCACCGAAACCCGGTAAAGCATGGTTTTACAGATGACATACGCGCATGGCCCATGAGTTCGTTCCGCTATTATTACGAAAACCCAACTCCTGAATGGCTAAATAATGTTTCCGTTGAATCGGTTATTGGCAGCAAAAACAACTTCTTTCAGCTGCACCACTACCGCCAGTAAAAATTCAAAAATTATTCTTCCACATCATACTCTCAATCGGCCTATCAGGCTGCCCGGAGTATTTCGCGTTTTTCTTCTGGTTGTATTTAACCTCGATTTCTCCTTCAACGGGAAAATAAATCAACTGGCCAATCGGCATGCCCCTGTAAACCTTCACAGGCTGTTTCACGCTGATTTCCAGGGTCCAGTTGCCGCAAAAACCTACGTCGCCTTTGCCTGCAGTAGCATGAATATCAATTCCCAAACGGCCGGTACTGCTCTTTCCCTCCAGAAAAGGAACATGCGCATGGGTTTCCGTATATTCTTCGGTAACACCCAGATAAAAAACATGGGGATATAAAACAAATCCGTCCTCAGGAATTTCGAAATACTCAATTTCGTTATGCTTCTTGGCATCCAGAATATGGTCTTTGTATGTAGCCAGCCATTTGCCTAAATGAACATCGTAGCTGTTACTGCCCAGACAATGTCTGTCGTATGGCTCTATTTTAATGGTTCCTTTGTCAATTTCTTCCAATATGCGCTTGTCAGACAAAATCATGGAGCGAAAATATACATTGATTACCGAAGGGCAATCGGGGTGGGTGTTTTGTGGACAAATACCCAAAAGCGTTCATTCATGCGTAGCTTTGCAGTATGAAAGCCATCCCGGGCAAATACAACCATTTAAAAATAAACCGCCTCGTAGATTTCGGGGCATTCCTGGATGATGGCGATGGTGGTGAAATACTAATGCCCGGCAAATATCTGCCCCCCAATGCAGCACCTGATGATATGGTAGATGTCTTTGTATATTATGACTCAGACGATCGCATCGTGGCCACCACAGAAAAACCCTTCGTGCAGATCGGTGAATTCGCTGCACTTACCTGTAAATCCACCACGCACTTTGGCGCGTTTATGGACTGGGGCCTGCTAAAAGACCTATTGGTACCCGTGCGCGAACAAAACGTTCCCATGATCCGCGGCAAAAAATATGTGGTTTATGTATATTTTGATAAGGTTTCGGAAAGACTTGCCGGCACAGCCAAAATCAGCAAATACCTGAATAAAACCCCACTGCCATATCAAGAGGGTGATTCCGTTGAGTTGCTTATCTGGAACAAAACACCCCTGGGCTATAACGCCATTATTGGTAAGGAACACAGCGGCATTATTTATTCAAATGAAGTTTTTCAACCCTTAACAACCGGCGATAAAATTACCGGATACATCAAGCATATTCGTCCCGATGGCAAAACAGACCTTGCATTGCAAAAAAGCGGTATGGCCCATGTGGATGAAATGGCCGAAAGAATTTTGCATACCCTGCGGGAAAACAATGGCTACATAGGTCTCACAGACAACAGCAGTCCGGAAGATATTTACGAACGATTCGGCATGAGCAAAAAAGCCTGGAAAAAAGCGGTGGGAACCCTTTATAAGGCCCGAAAAATTGACATTACTCCCAACGGAATTCGTTTGGAAATGTGAGATTTATTTCGTATATTCAAGCGTAAATCTCGGTTAACACAACACATCTGTCATCGCCGGCACTGAGAATCCTGTTTTCGCCCAGCCACAGCAATGCGTTCACACTGGATGTATGAAATGACAACTTGTCCTTTTCCAGCACCTTGAGCAATTCCATCGAGTTGGCATCCCAGATTTTCACCGTTTTATCCATGCTTGCCGTGGCAATCCAGTTCTCAGAAGGCTGCAGCTCAATGGCGTGAATGTGCAATAGATGAGCCGCTATGGTTCTTTCGGACTCTTGCGTATTTTTCCAAAGTCTCAAAGTGGCATCCCGTCCACCGCTGATCATCCCGCCTTGCGGTAATGCAGAAATACTAAAAACACTGTTTGAATGAGAAGCATTTTCTGACTGCAATTGCAAATCCCTGTTATAAACCCTAATTACATTATCGCTGCTGCCTGCCCACAGATTGTGCTCATGATCATAACACAGTGCCCGCGTACTTTCCGGTGAATTATTAATTTTTCCAACTACTTGAAACTGCTTATCCCAAAACAAAATTTGGCCATCGCCCCCTGATGAAATATACCCATCAGCAGTAACTATCAATTTGTATAATCCTTTCTTATGGGCTTCAAACCTTCTGACGGTGGGTGAGCCAGACAAAATATCCGGTAAAACAAACAGTTCGCCACCGCGCGTTCCTGCAAGTAAAATTGAACGAGCCTCATCATAAGCGAGGCAGTAAACATTGTCGGGTATGTGGGCCAGCAAAACACCATCCTTTGCTTCCACATTCCACCTTACCAGCATCCCATCGCCGCCGGCAGAAAAGAAGCCTCCTGCACCGTCCGTGCACAACGCATATACCGCTGATTGATGCCCGGTGTATGTTTTGATGTGGTTTGCCTGTAATTTCGCAGCCATGCCGTTGGATCGTCTGATGTTTCCGCTGCCCGGTAAAAAAATTGCCTTCTGGAAAATTACCGAGGATGCAGAAATGCTTTTACAAATGTACAACCCAACAGCGGAGGAGATTGTTTTTTTACAGGGACTTCACGAAAGCAAGCGATTGCATTTTCTGAGTAGCCGGTTGCTGCTTCGCACCCTTGTTCCCGAAGGAAAACTAACCAAAGATGAGGTGGGAAAACCCCATTTTGAAGAAGGATCACCACACCTAAGCATCAGCCACAGTGGAAACTTTGCTGCCGCTATCATCGACGAAAACGGCCCTACAGGCATTGACATTGAAACCCAGGGTCCCAAAATTCTCAGAATTGAGGATAAATTTTGCAATGCCGAAGACAAATCTAATATTCGCAAAACCCACCATAGCGTTTGCCTGCTCATTATCTGGGGTGCAAAGGAAAGCCTGTATAAATGGTATGGTAAAAAAGAAGTGGATTTTAAAAAACATATGACCGTGGGACCATTTGAGACGGGCGACTCAGGCCGGTTTTCAGCTTCTTTCCACAAGCCCGGAACACAACAGGATTTTATTATGGAATATGCCGTTTTCGACGGGCATGTAGCCGTTTGGATTCACGAATTGCTATAACCTGGCGGAACGTCCATTCAATAGGCGCATACACACTTTCAGGAACAGCCTGAAACGAATTTTGCCTTTCAGGCGAGCATGGGGATTCCGGGCTTTGAAAAACGCGTAGACCAAGAAAAATGTCAGGATAAAACCTGCATCGGCGGCAATACATGCGCCATAAACACCCCAGCGGGGAATCAGCCAGAAACCTACTGCTGTTTGCAGCACAAGTCCGCATACATTCGCAATAAAAAGTGCCTTAAATCTGTTTACGGCATGCAAATAATGGCTGAATAAACTTGACGCCGCCACCGCCAGTATGGCAGGAATAAGCAGCAATGACGTGTATTTCAGGGTTTCAAAACCTTTGCCAAACACCCATACAAAAATTCCTGACGGCAATACAGCCATAAACAAACAGGCAAGGACAGTGCCGAAAAGGGCAAAAATCGCATAGCGAAGGGTAATATCTGCCTTGAAATTTTCATTTTTACTGCGCAAAATCCTTACATGGGCTATGGTGCCAAAGCTGTTGGCAAAAATCCAGATGGCATCTGCAATGAGCAGGGCATTGGCATAAATGCCTGCGGCTGAGTGATTGCCCAGTAAAAAGGTTAGCGTATACAAACTAAGGCGATACGCCAGAAATTGCGCCAGGTGGCCATTCTGGCTCCAAAATCCATGGGTAAAAAGTTCACCCGGAGGCCATTGTCTGTTTTTCAGTGCCAGACCAATTTCCTGATTGAGCAAGCCCGTGCTTAATATCAAAACCACCGCGTAAGCAAGAACCATCGAAGTAATGACCGAAGAAACAGAAACACTCAGTGAAAGTGTTGTAAATGCAAACGTTAACAAAAGCAACAGCTTCAGTACTTCCAGCAGCATTTGCAGTCTGTTTCGCTGCCGAACCAACGCCAAACCCTGTTGCACATTGTACTGAATATTCAACAGCAGCAAGGGCAAAGCCAAAGAAGAAACTTTCCAAGCGAGCGCTGAGGTAAAAAAGTAACTCAAACCTACAAAACCCATCAGAATCACAACTACCGACCACACGATGCTTACCGGAAATACGGAAGCCATGGAATGCCGCTGAAGGGCGTTGGCCAAGTTGCTTCCACCCACATAATCATTGCCTGTAGCCAGCAATCCTGCCCAAAATAATACCAAACCCAGTTCTCCCCTGCCCTCCGGTCCCATCCAGCGCGAGCAAAGCACCACAAATACTGCTGCCAGGGCAGTTCTCAACAACTGACTAATGAATGTACTGAGTGCGCTGCTGTTACTCATGCGTTTGATTGCTGCAGAAAAACCGAGAAAGCTGATAGGCGAAAATACCATTTCAAGGCATTCTCATCGCCTTCCTGTAAATTTTTCAGTAACCGCTCTCTTTGAGCCCTTGGCGACCAAGGATCCAGCACGTCTGACATAAAATATCCGCTCCAGGCATTTCGGTTTTTCCATGTGAGAGCAGCATCGGGCACAGTAAACCCTTTTTTATCCATCCGCCAGCGCACACTTTCCGTCATCACATCCTGCAGCGCATCGCGCAGCACCCCTTTGGTATAGCCATTTTTGATTTTGTCCTTCAACGGCACATTCAACCATTTTGCCAGCTGCATATCATCGGCAAACGGATTGCGGCTCTCCAGCCCATGCGCCATGCCGTTCAGGTCTTCCCAGGCAAGCATCTGCCGTAGCTTTTGTCCGTAAAAATCGGCCTGCATTTTATGGTCTGCTCTCAGGTGTGACAATCGAGGTAAATACAGGTCATTGCGCCATAAATCAGCGTTTAACATACCGCCGGCTTGCCTTTTAGCGGCCATACCCGATAAAAATGGCAGGAATATTTTTGCCTGTAACTTCAGGTTTTCTTTAAAAGCTTCCCTGTAGGATACCGGCAAATGATTTTTCCCAATAAACATTCCCTGCAAAGTCCAGAAATCGCGATATAAATAATCGGGATAACCGCCGAACAGCTCATCGGCACCCTGTCCATTAAAGAAAACCGTAACTCCCTGTGATTTAGCCAGCCTGCAAAGCTCAAAATGAGCCAGATTGTTCCAGGCAATGGGAGGCAAATCGGTGGCACGGGCAACTTCTTCCAGTAAATGCGGTCCGGCATCCTCTATGGCAAAGCAATGCCATTCCGCACGGTTATATTCTGCAACCTGCTGCTGCCATTGGCGCTCATCCGATTTCGGATCCGAAGAAATTATGGAAAACAGCGAAATTGAAGCATCTGTACCCATCAATTTTCTGGCAAGGCCAATCACCGCGGCACTGTCAAGCCCACCACTTACCGCAAAACCCAGCGGCACATCCGACATAAGCCGTTTGCCAACGCTGCTTTCCAACTGTGAACGCAATTCAGCATCGGGGTTTTCTTCGTTTTCACGATAATAAACAATTTCTGTTTCCAGGGTTTGTAAATCCACGTCCATGCCTTCTTGCACAGACGTTATTTCGCTGTAAAAACCTTGATCCGGCAGCATAACGCCTTCGCAGAGATGATGAAAAACCGCCTGTGAATTGATGCTTACGGAATTTAGAAAATGCCGCAGTGCCCGAGTTTCGGATGAAAAGGCAAAAGCAGTGTCGGTTTGTGTAAAAACCAGTGGTTTAACGCCCGTGGTATCTCGGCGCAGGTGCAGGGTACGTTTTTCGAGATCGGCAAAGCCCATGGAAAAAAATCCATCAAGCCGCTGCACTGCTTCCGAACCCCGGTTCTGTAGTAATCTAAAAAGTGTCTCTGTGTCAGTTCTGCTTTGGTTTTCAAAACCGAATTCTCCGTCGAGGTCCCTGAAATTAAAGGTCTCGCCGTTGTAACACAACACATGCTTATCACCCCAAAACGGCTGGTGGCCCGCCGGACCGGGCTTGATGATACTCAATCTTCTGTGCACAAAGGCCGCCATGAATTCGCCTTCGGCAGTTTCTATGTGCGGCAGATTAAGTTCCGGTAAAGTGCAATTTCCGCCATATGCATGGACTTTCCACTGTGTATCAATCAGCACAAAACCTTCATCATCCGGACCTCGGTGAGCTAGGTCATCCGAAAATTGCAGACATATCCCGGCTACTTCCCTTGCGGGTAAAGGCTTTAGGCTCACTATTCCGGCAATTCCGCACATACTTACTCAATCAGGTTATCATATAATAATTCATAAGCATGTAGAACGGCTTCGCCATTAAACTGCTTTCGGGCAGATGATGCAATATAGTTCCTGTCTGCCGCAAATTCACCGGATTTTCGAAAGGCCGCCAACAATGTCACTTCACTATGAGCATTGCAGCGAATGCCCATCTTATCATCGATATGAATATCAGCACCTTTGCAAGGTGTAAATATTACAGGAACACCCAGGCATAGCGCCTCGGCTATTACCAGCCCAAATGTTTCATAGAGACTATAACTCAATAAAAAATCTGCATTTTGCATGCGTTTCAGCAACACGGTTTTATCGGCTACGGGGGGCAAACATTCTATATTTTCCCATGCATAATCCGGATGAGTCGTTTTGAACTGATTATAGGCATCTTCAGGCACGTTGAGTTGCAAGCGGGCGTTTGGATTTTCTTGTACATACTGAGAAAATACCCGAATGATTTTATCTGTTTGCTTTTGTCTTAAATTGAAATTGGAAACATGCAGAAAGACAAGCCCTTCATGCTTATGATTTACAATAGCTGCAGAAGTAACTGCACTATCAACAGGATTGGGTATAACCGCTATTTTCCGGCCGGTAGCCTTGGATACAGCCTCTGCCAGATTGGCAGAAACGGCGGTAACAGCCGAAGCTCGCTGCATAGCCCATGCGGTCAACAGTCTTTTCCAAAACGGATATTTTCTATCATCGGGCAACCAGTCTGTATTATGTTCTGTAACAACCAACGGAATTTCTCCTTTGTTCATAAGCCAAACGGCATCCCATGCAGCTTTCCAGCCAACCTGCACATGAATAACATCTACTTCAGAAGATTTTTTCAGGCAATCGTTCAGCAATTTTCTTAATTGATACTGATGATACCAAAATGAAAAAAGCCCTGTTTTACGGGGAATACTGATTTCGTATTCGATAAAACTGTGCTGTTTGTGTTCTATAATTTCAGGCTCGCCGCCTTGGGAGTGATAACGGACATAAGCCACCGATACGTTATGTCTAATAGCAAGCAACGCTGCCATTTCGCGGCAAAAAATCCCGTTCAGCGGGCTTTCCGTCGTGGGATACCAGCTACAATAAAGGAAAATATGTTTGGGTTTCTGCGATTGGATAGGTGCAAAGATGATAAATCGTATTCAATTCCTGTTGAGAAAATGAGGAATGTTGCTTAAATTTGCAGCCCTTTACGGCGGATATAGCTCAGTTGGTTAGAGCACCAGTTTGTGGCACTGGGGGTCGCCGGTTCGAACCCGGTTATTCGCCCAAGGAAAATTCCACAAAAAAAGCGGCCTCTGCGCCGCTTTTTTTGTTAAGGTTGACCATTTGGGGGCATTTAGAACAAACCCTGTATATTTGTTAAATCATTTAACCATGAAAAGAATTATTTTTCTATTCAGTGCAGCATTGGTATTTTCCTCTGCCGTTGCACAACCCAAAACAGACATGCAAATTCCTTCAACCATTTTGAAATTCAGTCCACAGCACCTCATCAGGGGTGGCTTATGGATGACTGGAGAATTTGTGGGCGCAGACCAGAAAAGATCACATCAGCTTAGCGCGGAGATTATGTACCGTCAACCCAACGAAAATTACGATGGTATAATCAAAGGTGTAGGTTTTACGGCAGAATATCAATTCAAATATTATCTAAACAGATTTCACATTGAGAAAACTTTATCCGGTAAACAGAGTGCCAGCGGCTATTATGTAGGTGTTTTCGGGCAATTTGGGCACTACGATGAGAAATCCCGATACACCATTTACCAGTCGAACCCTCCTTCCTATAATAACGAAGAAAGAACCAATGAAGTAAAAACCACTGCCGTTTACCCCGGATTTGTAATAGGGCTTCAAAAATCACTGGGCGAATCTTTTTACATAGATTTATACGCCGGAGCCGGAATGCGCGTTTCGGAATCTTTGATCAAAATTCAGGACGACAATTTTAATTACAGACAAAGTCCGGGTGCATACTTCATTTACCGTAACGGCTTGCTACCTAAAATCGGGATGAGCATCGGTCTCGGTTTTTAATTTGCACTAATCTTATACCATCAAAAAAGGCGTCATAAGACGCCTTTTTTACACAAACAACACTATAGGAAAAACAACCCTTATTCAGAGCCGTTCATCTCGATGTATTTTAGCAGTTCAGCCCTCACCTGAGGGTCATTAAACTTACCATGATAGCTGGCAGTTACGGTGGCACTGCTGATATCTTTGATACCCCTACTGGCCACACAAAGATGCCTTGCGTCGATAATAACAGCCACATCCGGGGTTTCCAACACTTCCATCAGTTCGTTGGCAATCTGCACCGTCATGCGTTCCTGTACCTGAGGCCGTTTGGCATAATAATCCACTATGCGATTTAGCTTGCTCAGCCCTATTACTTTACCACTGCTCACATAAGCCAGGTGGGCCTTTCCCATGATGGGTACAAAATGATGTTCGCAGGTGCTGAAAAAGTGAATATCTTTTTCCACCAGCATTTCCTTGTATTTGAAACCGTTTTCAAACAGGGTGGGGTGCGGACGATTGTCAGGATCCAACCCTTTGAACTGCTCGTTGACAAACATCTTAGCCACACGAAGCGGTGTGCCCTTCAGACTTTCATCGCTGAGATCCAATCCCAGAATGTGCATGATTTCGGTGAAATGCTTGGCTATGAGCTCTATTTTCAGCTCATTATCCATTTGAAATGCATCGGGTCGAAGTGGAGTTTCCATATTGGTACCCACATGGTCATCGCCCAGCATATCGTGATTATGTTTATGATTGTGTTCCATCAAATTCTACAAAGTTACGGGGGGTTTCGAATAATTTTATTTTGAGCTTCATGTCCGGCTGTAACCGCTTTTTTAGTTTTTCCCAAATAACCACTGCCATGTTTTCTGCCGTTGGATTGAGATTTTTAAATTCTTCTGTATCCAGATTCAGGTTGCGGTGGTCGAAAGCACGTTCTACATCCTCCTCAATCCATGCCTTTAGGGTTTTCATATCCAGTAAGTATCCGGATAAAGAATCCAGTGGACCTGAAACTGTGACATGCAGCTCGTAGTTGTGGCCATGATAATTGGGATTATTGCACAAACCAAAAAACTCGCGGTTTTTATCTTCGCTCCACTCTGCTACATGCAATCTGTGTGCTGCATTAAAGTGTGCTGTGCGCGTTACCGATACCCAATTTGCCATTTTGTTTAATGTTTCAGTGCAAAAACCGTACTATAAAAACCAAATCGGCTTAAAAAAGTTTTATTTGGTGTAAACAAATGATTCGAATCACCCTAAAAACTAAGGTAAAATGTTCTTTTGAGAAAGTCAGGGATGGTTTTAATCAAAAACTGTTGGAAACCCTGAATCCTCCGGGAATTTCTGTAAAGATTGAACAATTTGATGGCATTTTTGTCGGTGCCGGAATGAAAATGAGGGTAGAATCCCTGTTGAGTTCCACCCTTTGGACGGGTGTCATAACCCGGGTTTGTGATAAAAACAGCTTCTGGTGTTTCACCGATGAGGGACAAACTTTGCCTGCAGGACTGAAAAACTGGCGTCACATACATGCTGTGGTGAAAAAAAATAACCAAACCATGATTTATGACCGGGTGTATTTCTCGGGAAAAAATTGTTTTTTTACAACCTTTTGGGTTCCGGCCATCTGGTTCATGCTTATTATTCGCAAACCCAGATACCGAAAATATTTTGCAAGCAGATGAAAAAACTAATGTTGATGGTATTCGTGTTCACAGCACTACAGGCCAAGGCTCAGTTGAATTCTATTCCTGAGGATATCAGTGTAGGAATTTATGGCAGAGGAGAAACGAATTTTTACCGTTACTATGCCAATGAGGAACTTGGCAGCTATTTTTCCGACAGAATCAACAATGCCTATTCTGCGGGATTGTCGGTTCAAAGTTCATTATCCCATTTATTTAATGCCAATATATCCATGGGTTTTGGCGAAGTTAACTACCGCCCCGACATACGTTCAGGCAACAGCATTTTGTATCAGGCAAATTTGCGCTTATGGACAGTAAACGCTATTGGTGAGCTTAAATTCAACGACAAGCCCCGCTTCAATCCGGCCATTTGGTTTGGTCTACAGGGCATTTTCAAGGAAAGTGGTTCTGAGGTTTTTAGTAATGGTATTATCAGCGAAAGGCAGTGGCCTCAAAGTCGTTATATGCCGCAGTTTGGGTTATCCTTTCATTACACTCCGCTCAAAATTCCGATTCATCTGAAAGCAGAAGCAGGCCTTCGCCTTAATAGTACCAATCGCACCGGTTATGATTATGGACTAAGCCAGGTATTTGGCGGCCTACACCTTTTTTATCGGGTGAAAAGTTGGTGATAATTTCCGGTTGTCCACAAAATTTCAGTTCCAAATTCAATGTAATTTTGCGCAACCATGAAATTCTTCATCGACACAGCCAACCTCGACCAGATTCGCGAAGCCAATGAACTCGGCATTCTTGACGGGGTAACAACCAATCCCTCCTTAATGGCCAAAGAAGGCATTACGGGTCACGACAATGTGCTCAATCATTACAAAGCCATTTGCAACATTGTAAATGGTGATGTAAGCGCAGAAGTGATTTCCACCGATTTTAAAGGCATGGTAGAAGAAGGAGAAAGGCTAGCCGGTCTGCATCCGAATATTGTGGTGAAAGTCCCCATGATTGTAGACGGGGTGAAAGCCATTTCCCATTTTACCAAAAAAGGAATCCGTACCAACTGCACCTTGGTATTCAGTTCAGGACAAGCCATTTTGGCAGCCAAAGCAGGTGCTACCTACCTGTCGCCATTTATAGGTCGCCTCGATGACAGCAGCTGGGACGGCATAGAACTGATTCAGCAGATTGCGGAAATCTATTCCATACAGGGTTATGAAACACAAATTTTGGCCGCCAGCATCCGCAATCCTTTGCACATTGTGAAAAGTGCCCAGGCCGGTGCCGATGTGGTAACATGCCCACTAAGCGCCATTTTGGGACTGTTTAAACATCCCCTTACTGACATTGGACTGGCTCAGTTCCTGGCCGACCATAAAAAAGCCAACGGCTAGGTCTAGTACTGTTCTTTTTCGTTAGGAAAGTCGCGATTTTTTACGTCAGTAACATAATCCTGTACTGCACCGGTGATGATACCGTGCAAATCGGCATACTTGCGCAAAAAACGAGGTTTAAATTCTGTATTGATTCCCAACATGTCGTGCAACACCAAAACCTGGCCATCTACCTCAGGTCCGGCACCAATACCAATTACTGGAATGGTTAAATTTTCAGCCACGCGTTTGGCCAGCTTGCTGGGTATTTTTTCCAGCACGAGGGCAAAACAGCCTGCATCCTGCAGCAATTTGCTATCGTGTATGAGTTTCTCGGCTTCTTCTTCTTCAGTGGCTCTAACCGCGTAGGTGCCAAACTTATAAATACTTTGAGGCGTCAGACCCAAATGTCCCATCACCGGAACACCCGCTGTGAGGATACGCTTGATACTTTCAATAATCTCCTCTCCACCCTCCATTTTCACAGCATGCGCACCGCTTTCCTTCATAATGCGGATGGTGCTGACCAAGGCCTCTTTGCTGTTTCCCTGATAACTTCCGAAGGGCAGGTCTACCACCACCAGAGCCCGGTCAATACCGCGCACCACTGAAGATGCGTGATAAATCATCTGATCAAGCGTGATGGGAAGCGTAGTTTCGTGACCTGCCATTACATTGCTGGCGCTATCTCCCACCAGTATTACGTCTATGCCGGCCTGATCCACCAGTTTAGCCATGGAAAAATCGTATGCCGTCAGCATCGAAATTTTTTCCCCTTTTTGCTTCATCTCAAGCAAAACGTGGGTAGTTATTTTTTTAAATTCTTTCTTCTGAATGCTCATGATTTAGTTTTCATCAAACAAGTTTTCCTTTTTTATCTCTTTTTCTTTATTTACCGGAACTGTTGTTTTTTTCTTATCTTTTTCTGTCTCTCTGACTATCTTCTGCAGCTGATCGATGGATTTTTGCTGTTCGCTAATGATGCTGTCTTTTTGAATGAGCAACTCCCGCTGAAACCGGACATTATTTTTAAAGTCCTCCGTAGCGTTTTCCATTTGGTTAAGCTTTTTGATCCATCCGTCTACTTGGGATTGTTGCTTCAGCAAAGCTGCTTCCAGTTCGTCTGTAGTCTTCCTGGCTTTTTGCAATTCAATACGCAGTTCTTCATTAATGTTTATCAGATTATCTGTCACATTGACATCCACTGTGCCGGAAGCAGCATTTTTAAACTGCTGCAGTTTCAGTAATTCTTTTTCTAGTTTTAGCTTATCCTCATTCGCTTTTTCCAATTCTATTTCCAGCTCATCCACCCTAGCTACTGCTTCCTGAGATTGCTTCAGCAAAACACTGTCGGCCTTGTAATTGAGTCCTGACTGATCCTTTAACTGTCCCTCAAGTTCTGCTATGCGAAAATCTTTCTTTTGAATTACCTCCTTCAATCTGGACACCTGCAGATGAAGGGATTTTCTATCGTCGGGAAAATTGGTTAATGCTGTTGGCAATGAAGATGACTCATCGTCTATCTTCACTGTAAGCTTCTTGTATATTACACGGGTTTCAGGTCCAACATACAGACCTATCCAGCCTTTTGAAAACTCTATTTCCGTGAAGGAATAGACATAAACATTGTTGATGTAAAGGTCATATACCTTGTCATTCGTTTTTACCGTGAGTGTAATCCCATCGCCCTTAATTTTAGCTACTGGTTTTCGCCATCCTTTATTCGGCTCATTTATAGGAATAATCCTGTTTGAAGAAGCCCTTCGAATGCGAAATTGCTTTTTTCGGTTAACCTCCACAATGAGCGCCCCGGATCCGTCGGGTTGAGCCTGTAATAATAAACCCGCCGCATTTTCTACGGCCCCTTTCCCATCGAAAACAAATTGTAACGAAACCTCAAATACACGGAATTCCTGCACCTTTTCGGGAAAAATGAAGTAGCCGTTGTTTTTGCTCTTTCGCCATACCTCAAAACCTTCAGAAGAACCAATGAAAAAATTATCTGCCGTGGATTGCTGCGCCCACACATTTTCCAGTTTTTGAAAATTGTCTTCCCATACCAGTTTGATGAAATCTTTGGTAACCTGCTGTGTTTGCGCCGGGTAAAAAAAGCATAACAGAAAACAAAGGCCGATTATTTTCCTCATCTTTGCAGGAGTTAAGGCAAAGTTAGACCAAAAAGCTGACTTCAGCATCGTTGTGAAAAAACTGACAAGTGCATACCGTCTCATAATCTCCGCATTTTTTGCGGTAATTATAACTTTGTTCTCCTGTAAAAACGATCTTGACATCAATGCTGACTGGAAAGAGACCATCGTAGTTTATGGAATGCTAAACGTCAATGACAGTGTACAATACGTGCGTGTTGCCAAGGCGTTTCTCAATGAAAACAGCAGTGCACTTCAGGTGGCAAAAATCAGTGATTCACTCTATCTGGATTCCGCCATGGTTACACTCAGGTCATCGGACAACGTTTTTAATCGTAAACTCACCAGGGTGTGGAATATGGCCAAAGACTCAGGATTGTTTGCCAACGATAAAAATCCCCTTTATCGTTTAAACACGGTTGGATCTAATGCACTGGATGCCGGAAAACGCTACATACTGGAGGTTTTCAGTCTAAAAACCGGCAACACGATTCGCGCAGAAACCAATCTGGTGGGACTTGCCAACATACTATCACCCTTTCGTGACTCAACCAGCAACTTTGCCGTAACCCCTGAATACCTCACCATTAGCATGAGGGCCGGAACAAATAGCTTTGCCTATGATGTAAAAATGGACATCACCTACGATGAATTCCCGGTAAATGACACATTTAGAAAAACCACCAAAGTTGCTACCTGGAATGTGCTCACAAACGCATCTTCCCTCGGTAATAGCAATATGCTTTACAAAATCCCTCGCCTGGCACTTCTGCAGTTCTTACGCAATACCATCACAGCCGACCCGGGGCTATATCACCGATTGAAATATGCCGGAATCCGCGTTTACGGGGGCAACCAGCTTTTATCAGATTACATTTCAGTAAATGAACCTTCCATTGGAATTGTGCAGAAACAGGCAGAATTCAGCAATATTCAGGGCGGTATCGGACTTTTTGCCAGTCGGTGCATACAAAAAATTGATAAAGTTAAATTTGACAGTGGCTCAATTCTTTTCCTAAGAAACAACGCTGAAACCAAAGCGTTAAACATACTGCCATAAAATCAGTCTTACTGCCATTTCGTCATACACTACCGGTATTTTTCTGCTTGGCATTTTTGTTGTTTCAAGATGGCTAAACCGAAATCATGAGTAAAATTATAGGTATTGATTTAGGCACCACCAATAGTTGTGTTGCCGTACTGGAAGGAAACGAGCCCGTTGTGATTGCCAACAGTGAAGGACGTCGCACCACCCCCTCCATTGTTGCATTTTTGGACGGCGGCAACGGAGAAAGAAAAGTGGGTGACCCCGCCAAACGTCAGGCCATCACCAACCCCAAACACACCATTTCATCCATCAAACGTTTTATGGGTGAAAAATTCTCCAATGTGCAGACCGAAACCGGCCGTGTGAGCTACGAAGTTGTGAAAGGCGACAATGACACGCCCCGTGTTCAAATTGGCGACCGCACCTACACACCTCAGGAAATCAGCGCTATGGTACTTCAAAAGATGAAGAAAACAGCTGAAGATTTTCTGGGTCATGAAGTTACCCGTGCCGTAGTAACCGTTCCCGCCTATTTTGACGATGCCCAAAGACAAGCCACCAAAGAAGCCGGTGAAATTGCAGGCCTGAAAGTGGAACGTATCATCAACGAACCCACGGCAGCTGCTCTTGCCTATGGCATGGACAAAAAAGGGCAGGATATGAAAATAGCCGTTTATGACCTCGGTGGCGGTACGTTCGATATCAGCGTGCTGGAACTCGGTGACGGTGTATTTGAAGTAAAAAGCACCAACGGCGACACCCATCTTGGCGGTGATGACTTTGACCAGGTAATCATAGACTGGTTGGCCGAAGAATTCAAATCTGAGCAAAACATGGACCTGCGCAAGGATCCCATGGCTCTGCAGCGGCTGAAAGAAGCGGCTGAAAAAGCGAAAATAGAGCTATCCAGTAGCACTGAAACCGATATTAACCTGCCTTACATCACGGCTATTGACGGTGTACCTGCTCACCTGGTGCGCAAACTCACCCGCAGCAAATTTGAACAACTGGCCGCAACGCTTATCCAGCG
Organism: Bacteroidota bacterium; assembly: GCA_041170685.1. Classification (GTDB taxonomy): domain Bacteria; phylum Bacteroidota; class Bacteroidia; order NS11-12g; family UBA955; genus RGEC01. Next base: position 15,737 of record JBEDNI010000005.1, read on the forward strand.
TACGCTTGAGCCCTGTAAAAAGGCCCTATCCGATGCCGGTATGAATCCTTCCGATATTGATGAAGTGATTCTGGTGGGTGGCTCTACACGTATTCCCGCTATTCAGAAACTGGTGGAGGATTTCTTTGGAAAATCGCCCAGTAAAGGTGTAAACCCTGACGAGGTTGTGGCCATTGGTGCAGCGCTGCAGGGCGGTGTGCTTACCGGTGAAGTAAAAGACATTCTGCTGTTGGACGTAACCCCGCTGAGTCTCGGTATTGAAACCATGGGCAGCGTGTTTACCAAAATGATTGAGTCTAACACCACCATTCCCACCAAGAAAACCGAAGTTTTCAGCACTGCTGCAGATAACCAGCCTCAGGTAGAAATTCATGTGTTGCAAGGTGAAAGGCCCATGGCACGTGACAACAAAACCATAGGCAAGTTCATTCTGGACGGCATTCCTCCCGCACCCCGTGGTGTACCCCAGGTAGAAGTTACCTTCGATATTGACGCCAACGGTATTTTGAGTGTGAGCGCTAAAGACAAGGCTACCGGCAAGGAACAGAAAATCCGCATTGAAGCCAGCAGCGGACTGAGCAAGGAAGATATCGAAAAGATGAAGCAGGAAGCCCAGGAAAACGCCGAAGCAGACGCCAAGCGCCGTGAAGAGGTAGATAAACTCAATGCCGCCGATGGACTGATCTTCAGCACTGAAAAGCAGCTGAAAGAATACGGTGATAAAATACCTGCCGAAAAGAAAACAGCCATTGAATCTGCGCTGGATACGCTTAAAAAAGCGCATGAAGCCAAGGATTTGCCCGCCATTGAAACGGCAACAGCCGAACTCAGCAAGGCATGGGAAGCGGCAAGTCAGGATATGTACAACGCAGCTAACCAGGCAGAACAAACCACAGGCACCGAAGATGCCGGAAAGTCAGACAATGATGGTAAAGTAGAAGATGTGGACTTCGAAGAAGTGAAATAATTCCATACGGTAAATGATGAGAAGAGGCACTGAAAAGTGCCTCTTTTTTTTATGGATTATGGAAATCTAATTATTAAAATTTGTTTCTTAATTTTAACAGGATTGAATTAGCCAAATACGTTTCTTGAAGTACAAATTTCACTTAATAAATTATAACCTATCAGCCACTTCTACCCTATCTTCGCAATCAATGGGGTCTCATCTTCGTTATAATACTCACATGAAACTATCCTGCACTTTTGCTTTGTGCACAATCCTGCTCTTCTCATGCCAGTCTAATAATAAGGATTCATCAACTGCTGATACCACAAGTAACAATACCATACAGGATAAAAACGGGGCTCTGCTTCCCGACGTTCAAAACAACCCTGTCGCCCTCAAAAAACTCGATTCCATTCCGGTTCCGGGCTTGAAAGACACCGCAGGACGCGATGAAACAGGCAAAGACAGCATTAAATTTGCACGTTTGTTTCAGCTGTCCGCCAACCGCCTCTGCAGGGCCGAACAAGCCAAGGATTATGCAGAACTGGCCTCATTTACTCCAAACAGCATCATCCAATTCTATAAAAGCAAGCAGGCCTATATTGAAAGAATGAAAATGAATGATGAAGACCGACCGCAATATGATAAAATTCTGGCAGGACCTATTCAAAAAATTGCGCCTGCCACAGACGATCAGGGATTTGCCTCCGCCTGGTATTGCCTAATGCCGGTGCGAAGCTACCGGAAGAATGCGCAGGGAAGCGATATTGTTGACGTAGCTTGGATTGGAGGACAATGCAATATTAAAACCCAAAAGGTATACTTCCTGAATGTTACCGGACTTAGCCGTGAACAGATTGTTCAGGTTATGCCTGATCTTACCTTCGTTTTGGATAAAAAATAAAAGCCGGCGATGATACCGGCTTTCATTGTCATTATTTGATAATTTTTATTCTGCTTTTGCAGTCAGACGAATTTTGCGGCGTGTGGCTTTTTCTTCTTTCACCTCTATCGCAGATTCAAGTCCGGTAACAGTCTGATCCACAAGAATTCGTCCGCAGTGTTCACAATCAATAATACGGAAGTGAGCACGGATGTCGCTGTGCCGCTGCGGGGGGATTTTAGAGAAACATCCTCCGCAACTTCCGCGGAGAATAGGCGCTACTGCAATACCGTTGCGCATGTTTTCACGAATGCGGTTGTATGCCCTTTTGTAGCGGTCATCAAGTGAAGACTCTGCTTTTACTCTTTCGGCATGAATTTTCTCAATTTCTTCCTGATTTTCCTTTTCGATTTCAGAAAGTTCGCTCTGTTTGAACTCAAGGTCTTTTTTGCGGCTATCCAAATCTTCGGTGGTTTTATCCAATAATTCTTTTTTGATATCCAGCAATTTGCCCAGTTCACGGATTTTTTTCTCTGCCTGAAGAATTTCCAATCCTGCAATCTCCTTTTCTTTTTCGATGGCTTCGAATTCGCGGCTATTTTTGATGTTATTCAACTGCTCATCATATTTTTCGATGTTGCGGTTAAAATCCTTGATGCTGTTCCTTTTGTCCGAAATTTCACCCTCAACCTGGGCAATCTCTTCCTGTACGTGACTTACACGGGTTTGAAGACCTACGATGCTGTCTTCAAGATCGGCAACTTCCATAGGAAGTTCACCCAATAGGGAACGAAGACCGTCGAGGCGTGAATCAATTTTTTGAAGGGTCCAGAGATCGGTGAGTTTCTTTTCTACGCTAATATCCATGAGTTAATAGTGGTATTGTATGGGGTTGGTGTATGTGTGCGAAAAACGGGTTGCGAAATTAGGGAATTTTTCTGATAAAATCTCAGCAAAAAGTTCTATGGTAAATTGTTCTGTTTCATAATGACCCGGATCACAAATCATCATGCGGTTTTCTGCATCAAAAAAATCGTGGTACTTAACATCACCGGTGATGTAGGCATCTGCTCCTGATTGCACAGCATTTTTAATCAGAAAAGCACCACTTCCGCCACAAATTGCTACCTTTTTAACCCATGCCACCGGCGCGGTAAACCTTACCACCTCTGCATTCAGCGTTTCCTTGATATAAGCCGGAAACTGATCGCCCTGAATGGGTTTTTCCAACATACCTATCAATCCGCTGCCTGCATCCTGCCAGGTATTATTGAGATCAACGGAATAGTAGGCAATTTCTTCATAGGGATGGGCTATTCTTAGTGATTTCATCACCTGCGAAAACCGATTTTTAGGCAATAAAACCTCAATTCTCTGCTCCTCAAGTGCTGTTCTCTCCCCTCTGTTTCCTATGACAGGATTTGTATTTTCCCCTCCTCGGAAGGTACCTTGCCCATGAATATTGAAACTGCACTCATCGTAGTTTCCTACCTGTCCGGCCCCTCCTGCAAACAGCGCCTCTCGAACTGCGTCTGCATGGGTAAGAGGCGTAAAAACAGTTAGTTTCATTAGCGCCTGCTGCATGGGTTTCAAAATCTGCACATCCGATAGGCCCAGTTTGGCCGCAATTTTACTATTAACTCCCTGCTTCAATACATTGTCAAGATTGGTATGGCAGGCATAAATGGCAATGTTGTTTTTAATGGCAGTCATCACCACCCTTTCTACATAATTGCTGCCGTTGAGTCGCTTCAACCCCCGAAACACAATGGGGTGGTGGGTAATAATAAGATCGCATCCCTCAGCTATGGCTTCCTGCACCACCGCTTCAGTGGTATCAAGCGTCAACAGTGCTTTTTTTACCTCGGACTGTGGCGAACCCACAAGCAATCCGCTGTTATCGTAATCTTCCTGCAAGGAAGGTGGTGCCACCTTTTCAATGGCCTCAATTATTTCAAACAATTTCATGAATGCTTCAAAGTTCCGCGAATTACCTGAACTTTGCAGCACTGAAAACAAAAAAGATTATACTGAAGCGGGGCAAAGAACATTCGGTTCTTCGGGGTCATCCTTGGATTTTTAGCGGGGCCGTGCATCAGGCCGACAATATTCAACCCGGTGATTGGGCTGAAGTGTTGGATTTTAAAGGAGAATACCTGGCATCCGGACATGTGGGAAATGGCTCCATTTTAGTCAGAATTCTCAGCCGAACACAGGAAATCCCCAATCATACTTTCTGGAAAAACAGACTACAATCATGTTTTCTGCTGAGGCAAAAACTATTGGGAGATTTTTCAAAAACCAATGCTTATCGCCTGGTTCATGGAGAAGGTGACGGTCTACCCGGACTTATCATTGATATTTATGCTGACTGCGCCGTAATCCAATCACACAGCCACGGCATGTATCACAACCAAAAAGAAATTGCTGAGGCCCTGGATGATGTTTACAACGGCGCATTAAAAACCATATTTGCAAAGAGCCGTGCCTCCATGCACGATCCCGGTGCTGATGATGTTTTTATTAAGGGAGAAACTCCTGAAACAGTGGCCATTGAAAATGAAATACAGTTTAAAGTAAACTGGGTGGCCGGTCAAAAAACGGGCTTTTTTCTGGATCAGCGCGACAACCGGGAATTGCTGGCAGAATACAGCCATGGCAAAACCGTACTGAATACTTTTTGTTACACCGGCGGATTTTCTGTATATGCGCTAAAGGCCGGTGCTGCGGAGGTTTGCAGTGTGGATATTTCCGAAAAAGCGGTGCAGCTGGCTGCAGAAAATGCGGCATTGAACGGGGTAGCCCAAAATCACCTAACCGTGGCAGCAGACGTACCTCAATACCTGAAAGACAATAAAGAATGCTACGACATAGTGGTGCTGGATCCGCCGGCATTTGCCAAAAGTTTATCCAAAAAGCATCAGGCAGTGATGGGTTACAAACGGCTTAATCAGCTGGGGATACAAACCGTAAAACCGGGGGGATTGCTTTTTACCTTCTCCTGCAGTCAGGTTATCGATGATGCATTATTTGCCAACACCATTACCGCTGCTGGAATTGAAGCCGGACGAAGTGCCAGAATACTTCACCGACTAGGCCAAGGGCCGGACCACCCTGTGAACTTATTTCATCCCGAAGGCCATTACCTGAAAGGGCTGGTACTTTACATTGAATAAAAAATGATAACACTACTTAAAACCCGCAGTAATAATACCTGCGAAATATGTGATTCCACCGGCCAGGCATTTATCTCCTACGCAATACCGCCTAAAAAAGGACTAGAGCCTGGTGAATGTGTGCTGTTGTGTGATTTATGTCATGAAAACATACAAAACTTTGACACCGTTGATGTCAATTACTGGCGATGCATGAGTAAATCCATCTGGAGTAACGTGTCGTCTGTAAAAGTTTTATGTATGCATCTGCTGAAAAAAACCAATACTGACTGGAGTAGTGATCTTGCAGATCAAATTTGGTTGGAGCCCGAAGAAGAACAATGGCTGGAGGAAATCAGCAATGTGGGGGAAATTCACAAAGACTCGAACGGACAGCTGTTACTGGACGGAGACGATGTTATTTTAATCAAAGACCTGGACGTTAAAGGCGGTGGCTTTACTGCAAAAAGAGGTACGAAAGTAAAAAACATCCGACTGGTTGCTGATAACAACAATCAGATTGAAGGTAAAATAGATGGACAGCTCATTGTGATTCTCACGCAGTTCGTTAAAAAGTAAGTACTACGGCATAAATACTTCAGCCCCTTTATGCAAGGTTTTGGCACGAAGATATATGGGGTACAGTTTCGACTTTTTGGTCACATAGTACCGAATAATGCATACTCCATCGCCTGCCAGGGATGATTTCTTCGAAAACGCATCTATATTCTCCGCATTTTCTGCGGTGTTTACTGTAACGGTTGCCACAAACGTAATGCTGGTCCCTTTCTTGTATAATCCATTCCCGGCATCGATGGGTGTGAGCTTCAGCTGTTCCGCAAAACCATCCGCATACATCGTATCAGGCAAGGTTTTCATAGCTTTTCTCAAAACCACAGTGATCTTATATTGCCGAAAAATGGGTGCGCCCTGAACACCTGGATAGCTAACAGTAACCTCAGCATGGGTGATGCGCATGTGTCGGGATTTGGTTACTACTTCCTGTGCCAAGAGGGAAAGCGGCAGCAGACATAGCATTAAGGT